>VFMC01000038.1:0-8647 GCA_006515795.1 Acidimicrobiaceae bacterium
CGGCGTGACTTCGATGCACCGGCCGAAGAAGTCCATGCCCTTCCCGAAGTTGAGCCGGTATGTGCCCCCGGTGCTCACGTCCATCTCGCAGGAGTGCAGCTTCATGCCCATCGACTTCGGCACCCACCACCTCTCGAACAGCTCGGGCTTCGACCAGGCCTCGAACACCAGGCGCGCCGGCGCGTCGAATGAGCGCGTGACGACGAGCTCGCGGTCAGATCTACGTTCCACGGTCGTGCGTTTCGTGGCCGCGGCCTCACTTTTCCTTCTTGCATCCATCCAGCTTCTCCTTCCATTTCAATTCCTCGACGACCTTGTCCAGCTCGCAGAACCGTGCCTCCCAGACCTGATGGTACGTGTCGATCCACGCCGCCACCTCGTCGAGTCGGCGCGCGCCGATCCGGCAGTTGCGCACCCGGCCGACCTTCTCCGTGATGACGAGCCCCGCCTCCTCGAGGACGCCGACGTGCTTCCTCATGCCAGTGAGGGTCACACGCTTCGAAGCGGTGCAAGCGGGTTTCGAACTGCGGCGCGCGGGCTCCAGCCCGAACAGCTTGCGCGTGTTCTCGCAGCGGATCGCAGGCTTTCGTTGCCACCACCTGCACACCTCGGTTTCGCCGAGTCCGCCATCACAGACCAACGAAGGACCGGAACGCCGTCGGGCGACTCGGTCAACGGCAACCGACGCGAACGAGAAGGTCCCGCCGGCTGCTCGCACCGGTTTTGGCGAAGATGGACTTCAGGTGGTCCTGCACGGTGTGTTCGGACAGGTGCATCTGCTTGGCGAGCGAGCGCGTGTCGCCACCCGTCGCGATCCGCTGCAGCAACTCGGTCTCCCGCATCGTGAGGCCCGAGGAGCGGCCGAGAAGGTCGCATCGGTCCGCCGAGGTGACCGGTTCGATGCTCACGGCAATGTCGTCACCAATCCGCGCGGCGCGGAGGCTCAGCCACTCGTTGTTCCATTTGTGCACCCGCGCGACGGGCGGATGCGTGTCCACGCCGCGCTCGTTCGCTAGCAGCTGCGCAGCCACGTTGTACGCACCGGCCGGGGCGGGCGGGCGGTCCCCGTCCGGTGGCACCAGCGCCCGCAGGAACCCCTCGGTCTCCGGTGTCTGGCCTCTGACCGCCAGTTCCGATGACAACACCAGCACGACGGGTCCGGTGCGAGGCGGCGCCGTATCCCCAGGCTCGGCGTCGAACGTCCGCGCCACGCACCGGCGGAGACCCGCCGTCACGTCGTCGACGTGACCGGCCAGCACCGTGACCTCGGCGGCGGTGAACGACGAGCCGCAGCGCCACAGATCCAGGAACGCCCAGCAGCCGAACCGGTCACGGAACACCATCGACGCCACGTCGCGGACCTGGTGCCGGACGAGTAGTTCTTGCCAGACCAGGCTGCGCTCAGGCCGGCCGTCTGTCGTCGCCTGCAAGCCTGCGACGGGTGGGTCGAGGTGCGTCCACCGGTTCACGAACGTCGAGTACTTCAGCTCGATCAGCCTCGGCAACTCGGCGAATGCCGCGCCCACATCCGCGAGCGGGGCAGCGCCGACCTCGGTCACCGGGTCGGTCAGCAACCAGACGAACGCGTCGAACCCGACGCGCCGCCGGAACTCCTCCAGCACTCCGAGCCGCAACGCCCGGGCGTCGGGTGCCGACCGGCACAGCTCCACGACGGACACCCTGGCATAGTACGACGAGCCGACGGACACCGCCCCAACAACTTGGGATGGGCACCAGCACGCTGCATCCGTACGGTCACGCCATGGCGACACTGCTCATCGAACACCCGATTACCGACTTCGACACGTGGGCCGCGGCCTTTCGTTCCTTCGGCACCGCCCGCCGGAACGCTGGCGTCTGCGCACATCGCGTGTCACGCCCCGTCGACGACGACCACGGCGTGGTCGTAGAGCTCGACTTCGACACCGTCGACGCCGCGGAGGCGTTCCGTCACTTCCTCCACACCGTCGTCTGGAACAACCCGGACAACGCACCCGCCCTGGCCGGCACGCCGAGGACGCGCATCCTCCGTCCCGCCCTCGCCTAGCCCCACCTCGACCGACAGCTGGCGTTCCGCCCGGCGTTGGTTCTGCGGGGTCGGCCACCGGGGTTGGCGAGTGCGCCGTGTTCGCGGGTGCGGTCGTTCTTTGCACCCGGCGCGACATCCCCCGCCGTCTGCTTCATCGGGTCATGCCGGCGGGCGTGCGTGACGACGAGCACGCCACGGTGATGGATCTGAACGAGCCCGCCACCGGACCCGACCGCGGAGCGTGACATCATCCAACGATCCGGCACGAAGAGACGAGATGGTGTCACTTCCGCGCCGCGGCGCTGCCCGGGAGTTCGACCGTGGAGCTGGTGGCGTCGATTCGGGTCGGGAAGCTGTCGAACCAGCCTCGTTGGCCGAGGAGGACTGCGAAGGGGAGGCGCCACCGGCGTCTCGCTCCGAGGTGCAGGCTCCAACGGGCGTTAGCCTGGTCGATGCCTGCGGGCGGTCGGAGTTCGAGGTCGACGAGGAACACCGGTGTCCGTTCGAAACCGCCGCCGACGCTGAGCGGGATCCCGTACGCCGGCTGGTCGAGGTCGATGTCAATACCGAGGAGGGCGAACAGGTCAGCATTGGCGACCGAGATCGGCGATCCGGAGTCAATGACACCAAGAACGGCCGGCATCCCGGCGGTGACGATCAGCGGGACGACCGGGCGCAGAACGGGTGAGCCGTCGACGTGGACGGGCTCACCGAGGTCTTCGTGTGGGTACTCCCACGTTGGCGGCATCGCGTCGAGCGTCAGCCGAGCCCGACGAAAAGAGGGTCGTCGGCTGCGGGGACGCGCTGCACGGTGTCGGCGTGGATGCCCGCTGATTCGAGGTACTCGAGCAGCGTTCCGAGCTCGCCGGCGTCGGCCACGACCTCGCCCGCCTCGTCGAGCGCGACCCAGCGTCCACGGAAGCGTTCGACGAGATCGGCCCTCATGCCCGCACACTACCGTTCCCATCGACGACGTCGGGCTCCGCGTACCGTGGCCCAGCACGGCCGCACTGGGCCTCCGCCGCCGAAACCGCGGCCCGGCTCATCGACTACCTTGCCACATGGAAACCGCTGATGCCGCACCCCGCGGCGGTGAGGACGGCGCCGAGGCGGCGCCGCTGTGGGGTTGGAGGAAGCGGCCGACGTTGGCACCTCACCCACCTACCGAAGCCACAGTGTCCAGCATGAACCGGAGTCGCACATGTCTCGACGCGCTCAAGGATCCGCACCTTACGCGTGGGAGCAGGCACACACCCTCGGTCTCGACGACGACCGCGTCTGGGCCGAACTCGCGACCGCTTACGAACCGGTCGACCCGCTCGCCGTACTGCCGATCCACCGACGACTCGTCGAGCACGAACTCGTGAACGCCGACGCCCAGCGCTACCGGCTGGCCGCCCGGCGCCTCGCCAAGATGCGCAAGCTCGCCGCCGGCACCGACCAGGCAGCCGATGTCGACGCGCTCATCGCCGGCCTGCGCGACACCCACCGGTGGCGTCCGCGGCTCCAGCAGGAGTTCGACCGCGCTCGTCTGCCCTGACGCTCAGCGCCGACCAGCGGCGCGCGGAGCTCGGGTACCATGTCGTCATGGCCAAGACCGCCGACGACCTGCGCGAGGAGGTGCTGGCGCTCCCCGCCCAGGAGCGGGCGCGGATCGCCTCAGACCTGCTCGCCAGCCTCGACAGCGAAGCTGTCGACGAAGACGAGATCGACCAGCTGTGGTCGGCCGAGACGCAACGACGCGCAGCGCTGCTCGAATCAGGCGAGGCAGGCACACTCACCTGGGGCGACATCGAGCGGCGGTTCGCTGACCGCCGCGCCCAGCGCGGCGCGTGAGCCTTCGCGTCGAGTACCACGAACTCGTCGACCTCGACCTCCTGGACGCCTGGACCTGGTATGAGGATCAGGAGGACGGGCTCGGCGACCGTTTCCTCGGCGCAATCCACGCAACAGTCGTCCGGGCGTCGCGATGGCCCAACGCCGGCAGGCCCGTCCTTCGTGACGACCGCGATGAGATCGTCGAGCGCAAGGTCCCAGCCGACGGCTTCCCGTACGCGGTTCGCTATCGGATCCTGGGTGATCGGCTGCTGGTCATGGCGGTACTGCACCAGAGCCGCCACCCCAACTTCGGCGACGACCGGCAGCCCTGACGTTCCGCTGAGAGCGAGCAATGGCCGCGCTTGCGATCAGTTCGGGGAACCGCTGGCGTTCGCGTCGTCTGCACGGTCACCGAATCGCACCGCACGCTCGCGCCGGGCACCGACGGCCGAGCTTCGGGTTGGTGTCGAAGTGGTCGACACCGGTGGATGAGCTACATCGTGCAACGCCAGGACCGCTTCTACGTCGTCGCCTACGACGGGCTCGACCCACTCACCGGGCGAGAACGCCGACGATGGCACCCCATCGGCCACGACCGTGAAGAAGCCGAACAAAGTCGTCTCCGAACGCCTTGGCTACGCCCACCCAGCGTTCACGATGCGCACCTACCAACACCTGCTGCCGGGCATGAGCGGTGCCGCCGCTGAGCGGTTCGCCACCCTCGTCGCCACCGCCAGCCGGTAGACGTCTACCGGCCAACACGCCGCGAAACACCAGGTCAACAACTCGCGCTTCGAGAAGCCGGTAGACATCGCCGGTGACGCGCCCCCGACATCGTCGAACGCCCAGGCCATGTGACCTGGGCGTTCATCGAGTGGCGGGGGCAGGATTTGAACCTGCGACCTTCGGGTTATGAGCCCGACGAGCTACCGAGCTGCTCCACCCCGCGGCGGAGATCTGAACGCTACCCCCGCCAGCCGCCGCCCGCAACCGCCTCGCCGCCGGCCTCACGCCCTGCAATCCACGGTGGTTCCCCGCTCTCGAAACACGCAGGGAGTACCGTTGGAGGCACGCACGTGCTCAGGCACTCCATGCAGACGGAGCTTTTTCGGCACATGGGAATTTTCAAACGCAAAGCCGCGACCAAACCCGACGAACTGGGCGCGCTCCGCAACGAGTTCAACGAACTGCGCGCCCGGCTCGAGGAGACCGAACTGGCCAAGGCGAGCCTCGAGGATCAGCTGAACTCGCTCGCCGCGACCACGATGGTGCTGTCGTCGACGGCGCAGAGCGACACCGCCGAGATCGTCGAGAAGATCGTGATGCTCGAGAGCCGGCTCGAGAACAACGACGTCGTCGGCAACAAGATCGACGAGCTGCATCAGCGCATCATCGACGTCGAGCAACGTCAACCTCCGGTCGATGCCTACGACATCTCCGACATCACGCCGAAGCTCGCCGCGCTTTCGGGCCGGATCGAGCAGGTCGCCGAGCTGGCCGCGGCACCGGCACAGCCCGACGACGAGCTCGCGGCACGGCTCGACTCGCTCGGACGCAGCGCGGAGTCGGTCGAGGTACTGAACGGCCAACTCAATCTGCTGAACGCCCGGGTCAGCGCGCAGGCCGAGATGGCCGACCAGTTGAAGGCACTCAGCGACCGGATCAGCCTGCTGCAACAGCGCAGCATCGACACCGACGACGTCTTCCAACGCATCGATGCGATCGCCACCAACCCTCCCTTCGTCACCGAGCTGAGCGAGCGGGTGGTCGAGTTGTCGTCCCGACTCACGGCGAGCGAAGACCAACACCGCGCCGAGCTCGAGGCCGTTCGGTCTCACGTGACATCTCAGTTGGAAGCCACCAACCCTGCCGTCGACGCGTTCGCGGCCCAGATCGCCCAGCTCGCCGAACGTGTTTCGGCCAACGAGCGTGACAACCGCACCGCCCGCGAAGACCTCGCCGGAAGGCTCGATGCGCAGGCGGCAACGGCGGTCGATCTCGGAAACGTGCACGACCGGCTCAGCGCCAGCGAGCACGATGCCCGCACCGCCCGCGAGCTCGCGGCGACGCTCGAAGAGCAGGTCGATCGACGATTGACCGAGATCGTCAACGCCGCCCCATCGACCGCGGCGATCGACGAGCAGCTCAGCGAACTGCGCGCCCGGATCGCGGGCCAGAGCGGCCTGCCCGACCAGCTCGCCGCCCTCAACGCCAAGGTCGGCGCACTCGGCGAACAGAGCGCCGAGATCGAACGACTGCGTGAGCGCATCGACCAGATCGGAGCATCCGTTGCGTCGGCCGACGGAATCGCCGAGCAGATCGCCCAACTCACCGAACGTGTCGGCAGCACCGAGACCAGCGCCAACGATGCCCGCGTGCAAGCGGCGGCAGTCGACCAGCGCCTCGCCAGCGCCAGCACCGAACTGGCAAATCAAATCGGAGAGCTCGGCCGCGAGCTCGACACGCTCGCGGCCCGCGACATCGAACCGGCGTCAGCACAGCTCGACGAGGCCGCCACCACGGCGTTGCGCACCGGCCAGGTGAAGCTCGCCAACGAGCAGGCTCGTTTCGAGATCAGCTTCCGCGAAGACCTCGCCGCGCTCGCCGAACAAGTACGCCACCTCCGCGGCCGCACCTGAGCCGATCGTCGGGCAACGCCCCGGCGCGCGACGGCCCGGCGCGCCATGGCGAGGTTCGTTCAGCCGCCGAGAGCCTCCACCGCTTCTTCGACCAGCTTGCGGGCCTGCTTGTTGAGCTCGTCGTAGCGAGCGAAATCGGGTAGCGCCTCGTCGGCCTGTTCGAACAGGTCTTGCGCCTTCGCCAACAGCTCGGCGGGCGTATCGGTGCTGGGTGTCTGCGGATCGGTCGGTGCTCCAGGGTCGGTCGGCGCAGCTGCTACACCCACCACGTCGCCGACATCGGTGCGGAACCCCGGGAACAGCTTTTCGAGAGCTTCCTGGATCGTCGAGCCGAACGCCGCGTTGCCGTTGTACGACGCGAGGATGAACCGATAAGAGGCCTGGGCCGATGCATCGCTCTTCACGTAGAGAGGCCGGAGGTAGAGCAACCCACCGGCGATCGGCACGAGCTGCAGGTCGCCGTAGAGCACCTGCGATCCGCCGTCGTCGAGCAGCGTGATCTGCGCCGAGATGCGGCTGTCGCTCTCGATGGTTGCCGCCACCGTCGCCGGACCATCGACACCTGCCGTCGACACCGTGTACGCGGTCAGCCGGCCGTACGTGGTCGGGTCACTGCTGGCCAGCATGAACGCCTGCAGCTCCTTGCGATCGTCGTCGGTGCTGAACGGCACGAAGGGGCGCAGCATCTGGAACGAGGGCTCGGCTTGACCCGGAGCTTGGAACATGGAGTAGTACGGCACGAACCGTGCCGAGCTGGCCTCCTCGGCGAAGTCGGCGGGTGCCGCAGAGGCCGACTCGCCATCGGCCGCGGTGGACGTGGCGACCGCGGTTCGGGGAATGCTCGACGGACCCTGAGCCACCGACCACGCACCCTTGCGGTCGAAGAAGGCGTCGGCGTTGAGGCGGTACTTCGAATAGGCGTCGGTCTGGATGCGGAACAGATCTTCTGGGTAGCGCAGGTGGTCACGAAGCCCGGCCGGCATCTGCTCCATCGACGCGAACAGATCGGGGAAGGCACTCGCCCAGGCGCGGATGATCGGATCGGCGGGATCGACGATGTAGAACGCCATCGATCCGTCGTACGCGTTGACGACGGCCTTCACGCTGTTGCGGACGTAGTTGAAGTCGTAAGCGAGCCCGCTGTTGGCAGGGAGTTGCCGGGTGTCGGCGTTCTGCGCGTAGGGATACCGGCTGCTGGTGGTGTAGCCGTCGATGACCCACATCACGGAGCCTTCGACCTCGACCGGGTACGGATCGGCATCGAAGGAGATGAAAGGCGCCACCGCCTCCACCCGCTCGCGCACGTTGCGGATCCACAGGATCCTGGAGGTGTCGTCGACAGCGCTAGAGCCGAACAGGTTGTAGTCGAGGAAGTTCAAGGCGAACGCCATCCGCCGGAAGATCGAGTTGAGCGCCACGCCCCCGTTGCCCGTGTATGCGCCGGGGTTCTCCTGGCTCGGGCAGGCGTCTTCGCGCACGCTCGTACCGACGATCGCGTAGCCCGAGAGCCCCTCGCTGAAGTACAGCTCGGGACGGTTGAGCCCAACCTCGTCGTAGTCGGGACGGCCATTGGTCTCGACGCGATTGGCAGGAGCGCGCACGAGGCCGCACCCGTGGGTGGAGATGAGGTGCTGACCCTGCCACCCCTTGTTGGCGATCGTGCCGAGATCGAGCTCGCGGGCAGCGATGACCACCTGTTGCTGACGCCCATCGACCTCGTAGCGGTCGATGTCGAGGTCGCGGATGGTCAGGCCCGACTTGAGGCCCTGGTCGTTGCGGAACCGGTCGACGAGTGACCCGGGGTTGAGCAGGCGGACGTCTTGCAACGGTGTGATGTCGTCGCTCACGTCGCCAGCGGTGAGAGCGCCGAACGACACCTCCTGCTCGATGACACCGTCGATCCCGAGCGCAGCCCGCGTGGCCACGATGTTGCGTTCGATGTAGATCGCCTCACGGTCCTTCTGGTTCGGATTGACGACCAGCGCCTGCACCACGCTGGGATAGATCACCCCACCGAGCAAGGCGATCACCACCCAGAGACCCGACGCGACGATGGGCAGCCGCCACGAGTCGGTCTTGAGCGTCGTGAGGAACAGCACGGCCACCAGCAACGCCACCAGGGCGAGCAGCACCACGGCAGGGAGCTGCGCCTTCACGACCG
>VFMC01000038.1:8652-17868 GCA_006515795.1 Acidimicrobiaceae bacterium
TGGTGAGCTCGTAGCGGGTGAACCAGTAGTCGCCCGCCTTCACGATCGCCAGCAGGGCGAGCAGCACCGCGAGGTGGGCCTTCGTGGCCCGGCGCACCTTGGGACGCGGCGGCTGGATGACGACGCCGCCGTTCAACACGTGGGTGAAGAGCACCAGCAACGTGACGAAAACGAGCGCGGCGAAGAACCAGTCGATCGCGAACGTGATGAACGGGAGCTGGAACACGTAGAAGCCGACGTCCTTGCCGAACTGGGCATCGTCGAAACCGAACGACTGGCTGTTACGGAACAGCATCCAGTCGCGCCACTGCGCCGTGGCCGGCAAGGCGAACAGCAACCCGAAGAAGATCGCGATCGCGAACCGAACCAGCCGCAACCGTCGGCCGAACACCTCGTGGAACCGTTCGACGAGCGGATGCATGTTGGCAGAGAACGTGAGCGGCGCGAGACGATCGGCGATGACGAGGTTGAGGACCGCGACGGCGATGAACACACCGCCGAACAGCGAGAACAGTGCCACCTTGCTGCCGAGCACACCCCAGAACACGTCGCCGCGGCCGACGCTCTTGTGCCAGAGGTAGTCGACGTAGAAGCCCGACAGGAATCGGGCCGACAGCAGCAGCACGACGACCACCACTGCGAAGGCGATGAGCGCGATGCGGCCGCGATCGCCGAGACGACGCCGATCTCCTGCCGCTCGACCGCTGGGTGGAAGATCGGAGGGAGTCCGCATGGAGCGGAGGCTATCGGGCCCCCATCAACGCCTACGGTCAGTCGGCGACGGGTGTGATCATGCAGCGACATCCGCTGTGCGCCGGGGCGCAGACATGATCGGTTGGGAAGGCCTGCCCGGCGGCAACCACACCGGCCAGGGCGTTGTCCTCGGCATCGGGACACTGGGGGCCGTGGGGGTCCACCGTCCAGCAGATGCTCGTGCCGGGGGAGACCCCGGCGAGCGCGCCGCGACCGAACGCGGTGCGGGCGACGTCGTCGAGGTGCTCGTCGATGCGCTGCGTCTTCCACTCGCGGTAGACCGTGCGAACCAGCGACGCCATCTCGACGTTGTCGCCGTCGGCGTCGGCCACGCAGCGGGCGAGCCGATCTCGAAGCGGGTTCACGACCTCGCTCACGAGCAGCTCGCCAGCGACTCTGGCGACATCGGACTTCTTGATCTCGCGTTGCGCTGCCGCGGCACGCATGCCCATCGAGACGGCGCCGGCCACACCCGCCGCGGTGAGCTCGCCGGCGATGGCGCCGGTCCATCGAGTGGACTGTTCGGGCGCGGCCACCAGCATCTTGTCGAGGGCACGAACCGGTTCCTTGCCACGCAGGGCGTGAAGCACCTCGTTCTGCTCGTCGGCGAGGACACGCTTCAGCTTGCGCGCCGCGGCAACGATGAGTGGCGTGAGCACCTCGTCGCGACGGGCGAAGGGCGTGTCGTCGACGGGCACGTCCGCGGCCGGTTCTGCGGGGGTCGGTGAGAAGACGGAATCGACCGGCTCGGCGCTCGCATCGCCGCTCGGTTCGCTGCTGGCCGATGCATCCAGATCGGCGGCGACCGCCTCGGCGGCGCGCTTGGCAACGGTGTCGGCACGCGAGGCGCGCAAGCGGGCGAACAGATCGTCGGCAGAAGGCCGCGGCAGCACGGTGGTGGCATCGAGGTCGACATCCTGGCGGCCGTCGTGGTCCGCTTCGTGGTCGCCGCCGCTGTCACCGCGGCGAACTGGTGGATCGATCTCGCCGATGGTCCCGAACAGGGCGACGACAGGGGCCGGCTCGCGATCATCGTCGGCCGGGTCGTGGACGGACAGATCGGCGGGCCCGATGTCGAGCACCCGCTCCTCGACCGGCTCGGCGACCGGCACATCCTCGGCCGGCACATCCTCCGCCGGCTCGGCGTCGACCGGCTCGTCCTCGGCGACGATCTCCTCCACGACGGGTTCGGGTTCGGGCTCGGGCGTGCCTGGGCGGGGCATGTTCTTCACCATCAACGGCACGGGTCCGGTGGTGGGCGACAGATCGACGTACTCGGCCGGCTCGCCGAGCGGTGTGAGGTCGGCCATCACATCGACGGCCACGAGCCGCGACCGCTCGAACGCCTGCAACAGTCGGTCGCGCCCGTGGACGAGCTGCTCGATCTGTTGACGGGCGATCTCGCGACGGCGCGCCAGCTCGTTGAGCACCCGCTCGCGATACGCGCGTGCCTCGTTGACCATCTCGCGACCCTGCTGCTTGGCCATTTCCAGCTCGGACTCGGCGTCGGCGGAGGCGTCGTGGCGACGGCGGGCCGACTCGAGCTCGGCCTCCTCACGGACGCGTTGGGCTTCGTCGGTGGCCTCGCGGAGCAGGCGACCGGCGCCGTCCTCGGCGCGGATCTTGATCTGGGTTGCCGCTTCCCGCGCCGTGTGCAGGATGCGTGCAGCTTCCTCGCCGAGCATCTTCGTGACGAGCTCGTCGTCGAGTGCAACCGACGACGGCGACGTGCTGCGCTGTGAGGTGCGCAGCTCACGTTCGAGGAACCGCTCGCGCTCTTGCAACCGCGCCAGCTCGGCTGCCACCATGCGCAGGAACTCGCGCACTTCCGTGTGCTCGAAACCCTTGCGAGCCGTGGTGAACGCTGCCGATGCCACCGCGCTCGGCGACGAGGGATCGGGACGCGTGAAGGAAATGGCCATCGAGCCGCCAGCGTAGGTCGCCGAACGGCAGGTTTTCTGGCATGCCTGCCGGTCAGACGCAGCCCGGACGGCTATGCGGGGGGCTCGAAGCCGGCGCCCGGTTGACCCAGGTCGAGGCCATTGCCGCCGAGTGCGGCCAGCGCGGCGAGCGCCTCTTCGAGGTTGCCCACCGCGATCACCTCCAGGTCGTCTCCTGCCACGGCGCGAGCCGCGGCGATGTCGGCCTCCCCCTGCGCCGTCGGCACCAAGAACACCGACGCTCCGGTCTGCTTCACCGCGGAGGTCTTGGCCACGAGCCCACCGATCGCGCCCACGTCGCCATTGATCTGGATCGTGCCCGTGACAGCGACCCGGCCGCCACCCGACAGCTCTCCCG
Source organism: Acidimicrobiaceae bacterium (assembly GCA_006515795.1). Classification (GTDB taxonomy): domain Bacteria; phylum Actinomycetota; class Acidimicrobiia; order Acidimicrobiales; family Ilumatobacteraceae; genus VFMC01. The sequence continues at coordinate 11,704 of VFMC01000038.1, forward strand.
GTGTGAGCTCGTCGATCAGGGTGAGGGTGAAGGCGAGGCCCGCCGACGGACCGCCGATCTCGCCGCTCTCGATCGCCACGTCGAACGGGACCTCGGTGGTCGATGTGTCGAACGGGACGAACCCGATGATGGTCCGCCCGGTGCCGTCGGCGGCGTCGATCAGCTCGACCTCGCCCGACTGCTCGCCCTCGCCCGGTCGGTCGAATCGCACCGTGATGCGCTCGCCTGGCTCGTGCCGGGCGAGGATCGGGCTGAGATCGTCGATCGTGATGAGCGATGTGCCGTCGACCTCCAGCAACTTGTCGCCCGGATCGAGCAGATCATCGCTCGGCGCCCAGTCCTCGCACTTCTGTCCGTCGTCGGACGCCTCGAGGCACACCAGGTCGCCGACGATCACATCGCCGGCGACGAGCTCGACCGGATAGCCCAGGTAGCCGATGGCCACGTACTCGGCCGTCTCCTTCGCCGAACGCATCATCTGCACGCTGATCTCGTGCTGCTGCTCGGTGGTCTGGCCGCCGTACTTGTCCTCGAAGCTGAGGAACCCCACCTCGGGCTGCTGCTCGCCGACGAACCAGTCGAGCAGCGTGATCTTCGGCTCGCGCACGGTGACGAACAAGAAGGTGCCGTCGGCGCGATGGCGTTCGACCGCATCGAACGAGAGCCTGTCGGCGACAGGTTCGGCGTCGGCGGGAACGAGCGCGAACTCGGCCGCGTCGCCATCGGCGTTGGTGGCCCGCAACGTGGCCGGTAGCACGGCGACGACCAGCACGGCGACCAGCGAGCAGAACCCGACGGCGGCAAGCGGGATCGCCCACGCACGGTGCAGTGCTCTTGGCGGCCTGATTTCCACTGGGGCTGTCATTACCATGTCCGGTTGCGTGTCGATCACCGATCTCACCACTGCTTCTGCTTGGATGGCCGGGCTCGCGATCATCGCCTTGATCGCTGCCGGGTGGCGCAAGCCTGCCAGAGCGACGGCCACTTCCACACGCGCCGGGCGCCGATCGTCGCCGCGTTCGCCGGTGATCGTCGCCGAGTCGCCCACTGCCCTGCATCGGCGCACAGCACTGTGGCGGCGCCTGTGGGCGCTCGTCGCCGGAAGCACGATCGCCATCGTCACCGGCGCCGTCATCGCCACACTCGTATCGGCCGGCATCGCCTACACCGTCATCACGCTCACCACGATGCTCCGCCGGTGAGGACCGCGCGGCATTGAACGAGCACTGGCGCGACATCGTTCTCGCCGGGCACCGCGGCAACGTCGCCGCAGCCCGAGCAGGTCTGACCGACGACGATCCGGTGGTGCGAGAGCTCGCGCTCGGGGCACTGCACCGGTGCAACGCACTCGACGACCAAGACCTGGCTCGCGCCGTGGCCGACGCCGCAGCAGCGGTACGCCGGCGCGCCGCGACCATCGGCGCGACACGGTCGCACTTCGACCTCTCGATGCTGCTCGACGATCCCGATCCGACCGTCGTGGAGCAGACTGCATGGTCGTACGGCGAACGTGAGCAGGTTCCGGATCACGTGCTGCTCCGGCTCGTCCAACTGGCCACGCAGAGCCAGGCACCACTGGTGCGCGAAGCGTCGGTTGCCGCGCTCGGCGCGATCGGCGACGAACGCGGGCTCCCCGCGATCCTGCAGGGATGCGCAGACCAGCCCGCGATCAGGCGCCGCGCCGTGCTCGCGCTCGCCCCCTTCGACACCGACGAGGCCGAGGCCGCGATCGATCACGCCCTCACCGATCGCGACTGGCAGGTTCGTCAGGCAGCCGAAGATCTGCGACGCGGCTGAGCGCCGGCCCTAGGCGTACTATCGACGGCGTGCCGGTTGAACCAGCCGGCGGAGGCGTGTCGCGATGTCGTCATAGTCCGGGTTGGACGCGGCGACCCAGACGACGAACTCGTAGACGTCGTCGTTCGAGGCTCGTGACGCCTTGATTCCGTTCAGTTCGAGGAACACGGCGGTGGCCAGCCAGCCGAGTCGCTTGTTGCCATCCACGAGTGCGTGGTTGTTGACGATCGACTGCAGAAGGGCCGCCGCCTTGGTGACCAGGTCAGGGTACGCGTCCTCACCAAAGGCAGTGGTCTGCGGTCGCGCAACGACGGAACTGCCGCACCTCCGGCAATGACCGGCGGCGCCTGGTCTACGGGAGATCGGTGGATTCAGGTTCAGAAGTCGTAGCGGTAGACGTTGGTCTCGCGGAGCGAGAACCCGATCCGCTGATACAGACGATTCGCCGCTTCACGCGATGGCCGGCTGGTGAGGCTGACACCTTTGACGCGATGCTTGCGGGCCTCGTCGAGAGCAGCCAGGTTGAGCAACTCACCGATGCCGTTGCCGCGGGCGTCGGCATCGACGACGACGTCCTCGATCCACGCCTTGACCCCGGTGGGGATGCGATACAGCACCAGCGTGAGGCTGCCCACGATGACCCCGTCGAGGCGGGCGACGAACAGCACCGAGCCGGGATCTGCGACGAGCGCAACGAGTTGGTCGTAGTCGGGCGGCGACGACGACGACAGTTGCGGGAGCAGTCGCGACAGCGCGTCGCGCAACTCGTCGGATGCGTCGGTGGCGATCTCGATGGTGACACTCACCCTCGGCACGCTACCTGTGGGTCACCGGCGCCGATGGGTCGCTCGGCCCGATGCGGCGACACCCCACATGCCTAGCCTGCGTCGATCTCGCCGGAGTGCCACGCCAACTACGAAAGACTCGGATTCGACGCGAGTCGTGGCGAGGCCAATGGCGTCGCCCTTCCGGACGGTCCTGCGTACTTCACCAGCCGTGGCTCGGTGATGGGCCAGGTGCCCGGAGAGGTTGTGGCAGCAGCGTTCGCCGTCTTCAACCCCGAGATCGTCGTGCCCTGCGTGCAACTCGGCTGGTCCCGTACCGACGCGGCAACGATCTGTGCTGCACGCGACGACGGAGCCATCGCTCAACTCCGGCGGCTGCTCGGTGACGAGCCCACGGCGCTGCAGCGGGTGGACGAGTTGCTCGCCCGAGCCGTCGCCCCACTTCGCCCGGAAGGTCGGCCGTTGTTCGCCGGCCTGCTGTCGCTGGCGATGCCCGCGGCGAGGCTCGGTGCGATGTGGCGACGCGGCGACATGCTCCGCGAGTACCGCGGCGATTCGCACACCGCGGCATGGATCTCCGCCGGCTTCGACGCCACCGAGATCGGCCTGCTGAGCGAGCTCTACTGGGGCCTGCCGATGCGGAGCTACAGCCGCACGCGTGGTTGGACAGCCGCCCAGTTCGACGCCGCTCACGACCGGCTCCGCGCTCGTGGCCTCGTCACCGATGTCGATCTCACCGACGCGGGGCGGGCGGCGCGTGAAGCCATCGAGATGCACACCGACCAGCAGATGGCGCCGGCCCTCGATGCCCTCGGTGACGACGCCGATGAGCTGTGCGCATTGATGGAGCCGTGGGGCGCCACGGTTCGCGCCGGGTTCGGCTATCTCGGCTCGGGTCCGCACGACCTCGCCTCGGCTGCGCGGCGCTGAGCAAAGTACGGTTCGCCGATGATCCTGGAAACGCTCGAGGAGGTCGATGCGACCCTCTTCGCGGCGCGAACGGGCTGGGCGGCGACAGCGCAGGGCATGTGCCGCGGCGAGGTGTGCGTGCCGGCGCCCGGCGCCCTTCGCGCCGATGGATCACTCGACGTCCGGGTAGCCGCCGACCGGCTCGGCATGCCGATCGTGCACGACGAAGCACACCGCCTATGGGCGGTCGGTCCGGCGACCGCCACCGGTCGCGCCATCAGCACGGTCGTCGCCGCCGATCCCGAGCTGCTCGCCCGCGACGGGGGCCCGTTCCGGCTGAGCAGCCTCCACGGTCGCAAGGTTCTGCTCGTCGCCTGGTCGAGCTATTGAGGTTGTCGCACCAGCCTGCCCGGGTGGCAGGCACTGCACGCCGAGCTCTCGCCGCGGGGTCTCGCCGTGGTGACGGTTGCGCTCGACATCGAGCCGGCGCACGCCCATCAGTGGATCGACGCGGCGATGCTCACGCATCCCAGCTTGATCGACACCACCCACGTGACCGACGAGCTGTTCGGCTTCGTCAACATCCCGATGGCCGTCTGGATCGACGAGCAAGGCAGCATCGTGCGACCGGCCGAGAGCGCCTCGATCGAGAGCAGCCCGCTGCGCGACATGGAGATCCCCGCCGGCTTGCCAGAACGCCTCGACCGGATGTTCCGTGAGATCAAGAAGATCCCCGACTGCGCCGCCGACTACCGGGCGGCGATCGAGGACTGGGTCGCGAACGGGGCCGACTCGCGGTTCTCGTTGGACCCCGACGAGGTGATCGCCCGCTCGCAACCGCGTGGTCTCGACGAATCCCGCGCCGCCGCCTGCTTCGAGCTCGGCGAGCACCTGCGGCGCACGGCACCGACCGAGGTCGAGCGCGGCGCGGCAGCGGTGATGTGGTGGCGGGAGGCCCATCGCCTGCACCCCGCGAACTGGACCTACAAACGCCAGGCGTGGACCCTGGTGACCACGCCGGCCGGTGCATCGGAGAACGACCTCATGCAGGGCCCGAACGACGTCTACGTGGGCAACTGGCTCGACGACGTGATCGCCGGTGGCGGTGGCGGCGCCTACACGGTCACGCCGCAGCTCTGAACCCTCGACGGCGCGGCCGGGGGCGTGTTCTGCAGGGGTGGCACTCGGTCGATAGCGTCATGCCCCATGGAGCATGTGCGCTGGCTTGCCCAGCCAAGGCTGCAACGGCCCACGGTGATCGCGGCGTTCACCGGTTGGAACGACGCCGGTGACGCAGCATCGAATGCAGTGCGCCATCTGATCGAGGCGTGGGGCGCGCAGGCGATCGCCGAGATCGATCCTGAGGAGTTCACCGACTTCGCCACGGTTCGGCCGCACGTGCGACTGGTCGACGGATGCACCCGATCGATCGTGTGGCCGACCGTAGGCGCATGGAGCGCCTCCACCCCCGGCGGTGATGTGATCCTCGTGCTCGGCCCCGAGCCGGCGCTGCGGTGGCGCATGTTCAGCGAGCAGGTGGTGAGCATCGTGCAGCGCGCAGGCGCGGCGATGGTGATCACCCTCGGCGCGCTGCTTGCCGACGTCGCCCACAGCCGTCCGGTGCAACTGATCGGAACCGCGACCGACGGCGAGCTCATCGATCGTTTCGATCTGCAGCGCAGCCGCTACGAGGGCCCCACCGGCATCGTGACGGTCATCCACGACGCCTGCCAGTCAGCCGGTGTCCCATCGGCCTCGCTCTGGGCCGCGGTTCCTGCTTACGCCTCGCAGGTGCCGTCACCGAAGGCGTCGCTCGCGCTGGCAACGCGGGCCTGCGGCATCATCGGCGCCCCGACTCCCGTGGGGCAACTCGGTCGCGAGGTGTTCGAGTACGAGAACCGGATCACCGCGATCGTGAACGACGATGAAGATCTGCTCGGCTACGTCGCCCGCCTCGAATCGATGGGTGACGACGGTGAGCACGACGACGAGGGCGATGACGACGACGACGACCGCGACGACGGCGGTAACGACGGCGACGCTCCCGGCGAGGCGGGCGCAGGCCAACGCGAGCCGATCGACGTGACCCGCCTCGACAGCGACGAGCTGATGGCCGAGGTCGAGAAGTTCCTGCGCGACCAACCCGACCAGTAGGTCCCCATCCTCAACTAACGTTGCGTCGATGATCAGCGCAGCTGAGCTCCTGCAAGCGGCGTACGCCGGCGCAGAGGACGCGGGAAGCAAGATCGCCGGTCTCGCCAGGGTCGAGTCCAGCACCGCCTTCTACGGCCCGAAGGACGCTCCGCTCGAGCTCGGTCAGCGGGTCGAGCTGATGGTCCGACAAGCGGCGGATGGGCGACTCCTGCCGAAGCTCGACGACGCCGGCCCGCACGGTCCCCGCAATCCGGCGGCCCGGTGGCTGGTCTACATCGACGTGTACCCGACGATCGAGGAGGACGTCGACTTCGAAGCGCGCGTCGTCTGGGTCGCCCACGCCCGCCGCGAAGACGTCGCGACTCGCCGAGTGGTGGGGGTGGGGAAGTCAGGGATGTCGTTCAGCGACCACCAGGCCCTCATCGACGGCCGCCCCGCTCACGAGTATGGGAACGATCCCGCGTATCACGAGGCGATCCGCGGAGCCGAGGCCGCGGGCCCGCGTGAGGCAGTGGCCGCG
>VFMC01000039.1 GCA_006515795.1 Acidimicrobiaceae bacterium
AGGTTTTCGGCCCGGTGATCGGCATCGAGCAGGTCGACGGGATCGAAGAGGCGATCGCCTCGGCGAACGACGTTCGATACGGCTTGGCCGCAGCGGTGTGCACCCGCGACATCGCCGCGGCGCAACAATGCGCAGCCGAGATCCAGGCAGGCATGGTGCGGATCAACCGCCCGACCGTTGGAGCCGCGCTGAATGCGCCGTTCGGTGGCATCAAGCAATCCGGCACCGGAACGCACAAGGAACAGCTGGGTCCGACAGTGATGGACTTCTACACGATCTCGCGAACGATCTGGTTCGGCAGTTGATGGGTCGAAGCGCGACGATGCCGACGAACGGGGATTGGCAGCAGCCATGGACCTGGAACTGACCGGCCGGCGAGCTCTGGTGCTCGGCTCATCCAGCGGTCTAGGTCTCGCTGTAGCCCGAATGCTCGCTGGTGAAGGCACCGCTGTGGCCGTGATGAGTCGCGATCCACAACGCGCGGCCACAGCTGCAGCCGAGATCGGCGCGGTGGTCGCGCTCACCGGTGACCTCGCGGTTCCGGGTGTTGGAGCGCGCCTTGTGGCCGAGGCGGCCGCGGCGCTGGGCGGGCTCGACATCGTGGTGATCAACACCGGTGGAGGCAAGGTCGGGTCGATCCTCGCGACTGACGGATTTGACGACGCCGCCTATCATTCGATGCTCCGTCCCGCGCTAGAGGTCAGCCGCGCCGCAGCACCGCTGGTTGCTGTGTCCGGGCACGGTCGGCTGGTCTTTCTCACCGCGCGGTCTGTTGTCGAAGCCTCACCGGAGCTGGCGCTCAGCTCGGTGTTCCGAAGTGGGGTCATGGCAGCAGCTCGCTCGCTTGCGCTGGAGCTGGCGCCGCGGGCGACGGTGAACGTAGTCGTCACCGGCCAGTTCGACACGCCGGCGCTGGCGCGCTTCGAATCAGCGCGTGCAGAGCACGAGGGTCGGCCACCATCCGAGTTGCGGGCCGAGCACATCGCTGCCAACCCGATGGGTCGCTTGGGTACCGCAACTGAGTTCGCCGATCTGGTCACATTCCTATGCAGCGCCAGAGCGGGCTATGTCACAGGCACGACGATTCGCATCGACGGCGGGGGCGTGCGGGCGTTCTGAACTCCCCGTCGACTGATCCATGCGGTCACCCGCCGACGGCCGTCGCGTTGAGGTAGGCCGTTCGTGCCTGGGAGATGTGGGCGCATGCAAGGCTATGGGCATGCTCAGGATCGCCATGGCCGATGGCCTCGACGATGCCATGGTGCTCTGCCCACGACTGCGCGCTGCGCCCGGCGACGCTGCGCGAGTAGACCCATTCGATGATGTGGCTGAGGTGATCGATCGAGTCCGACAGCATCGAATTGCCGGCCGCCGCGCTCAGGCAATGGTGGAAACGGGTGTTGAGCGCCGGAAGCCGGTCATGCTCGTGGCGTGCCGCGGCGTCGAGCCCGGCGGCCACCACGGAGCGCAGTTCCGCCAGTTGCTCCTCGGTGCGCCGTTGGGCAGCGAGACGGGCGACGAGGCCTTCTAGCGCCTCACGCATCTCGAACAGCTCGTTGGCGCGACCCGCGGACACCACAGCCACTCGAGCTCCACGCCGCGGTTCGAGCTCGACGAAACCCTCTGCCGCAAGCGCCTGCAATGCCTCGCGAACCGGGTTTCGCGAGACCTCCAGGTCGGTGGCGATCTGGTCCTCGAACAGACGCTCGCCGGGAGACCAGTCGCCTGCCATGATCCGGGCCCGGAGCTCGACGAACACAGCGTGGCGCAGCGGGAGGTGGTTGATCGCTCCAACGTGACGATGGGTTGGAACGCTGTCAGTCGATCCCATGGGGCCACACAGTAGCATCTTGACTGTACTCTGTAGATTGTATAAAGTATGCGTGATTCGAACGTCGGGTTCGAATGCGAAATGGGGGAAGCACTTTGAGAAAGCTCACTGGCGTGCTCGGCACGCTCCTTGCTCTCAGTCTCGTCGCAGCCGCATGCGGCGGCGACGACTCGAGCACTTCCGGCGGCACTGCCGGCACCTCCGCTGGAACCAACGGGTCCAGCCCTACCACCGAGGAGTCCGGCGCCGTCGGAACGACCGTCGCGACAACGGGCGAGGCAGCCGAGTCGATCTCGATCGTCCTCGGCTCGGAGCCGACCTCGCTCGATCCTCACCTCGTCGACGACGGTGGCGAACGGGCCGTCAACAACAACATCTACGAGACGCTGCTGTTCAGAACCGCCGACGGCGTGCTTGAGCCGGGATTGGCTGTTGCCCTGCCCACCCAGGTCGATGAGCTGACCTGGGAGTTCAGCCTGCGAGAGGGCGTCACGTTCCACGACGGCACGCCCTTCGATTCAGCAGCAGTGGTGGCCAGCATCGAGCGCATGGTGCGGTTGATCGGCGCCGAAACGACCGACAACGCCGGCTACTTCAGCCCGCTCGCCCGCGCCGAGGCAGTCGACCCGATGACCGTACGTGTGCTGACATCCGCGCCCGACGGGTTGCTCCCATCGCGCATGAACTGGCTGCGCATCGTGTCGGCAGACGCGGCGGCGAGTGACGACATCACAGACGCACCCAACGGAACTGGCCCGTACCGCTTCGTGTCCCGTGAGGTGGGCGTAGCAATTGAACTCGAGCGCAACGACGCGTATTGGGGCGCCGAGCCAGACGTCGACGCCATCACGTTCGGGTTCGTTCCAGAGGCCGGAACAAGAATCGCCGGTGTGCAATCGGGCGCCTACGACCTGATGGTCAACCTTTCAGCCAACGACCGCGAGGCCGTGCCGAACGCCGCGCAGGTGGCGGGAATCGAGCATCCGATCCTGATCCTCAACACCGTTGAGGGCATCACCGCTGACGTGAAGGTTCGCCAGGCGCTCAACCTCGCCGTCGACAAGCAGGCGATCGTCGATGCGATCTACGGCGGCGGTGCCACCGTGGATGCTGGACAAGTGCTGAGCGAGACCATCCTCGGGTTCAACGACTCGCTCGAGGCCTTCCCGTACGACCCGGACCAGGCCAAGCAACTGCTCGAGGAAGCCGGTGTCGCCGGCCAGACGATCCAGATCATCGGCGAATCGGGTCGCTGGGTGAACGACGGCGACCTGCTGGAAGCGGTGGCGAGCTACTGGACCGCGGCCGGGCTGCAGGTCGATCTCCAGATCCTGGAGTTCTCGGAGTGGCTGGACGTGTTCTTCGACACCGAATCCCAGCCTGACGTCCTCTTCGTGTCGACGTCGCTCGATCTCCTCGACCCGGACAAGGCTGCGACCTCTATCCACAGCATGAACGGACTAGCGTCGGGCAACGACGACGCGGAGTTGGCGGCAATGATCGATGAGGCCCGCAGCGAACTCGATGCCAACCGCCGGGACGAGCTGTACCAGCAGATCATGGCCAGCGCCAACGAGAAGGCCTACTTCGTGTGGCTCGTCAACACGGCCGACATCTACGGTCTCGGTGACAGAGTGACCTGGACGCCGCGCATCGACGGGCTGTTGCTCGTCAAGGAGATGTCGGTGTCCGGCTGAGCAGCGGCCTTCGATCGAACGCATTGAGAGGGAGCGGCAGCATGGGGCGATACATCGCACGACGACTGGTCCAAGGCCTGGTCGTGATTCTCGGAGTTTCAATCTTCGTGTTCGTCATCACGAGAGTGGTCGGAGACCCGGTGAAGTTCATGCTGCCGCTCTCGGCATCGGCCGAGGAGCGGGATGCTCGCAGGGAGGTGCTCGGGCTCAACGATTCGATCCCGATTCAGTTCGGCCGATTCGCCGGTGATCTCGCCCATCTCGATCTAGGAGAGAGCACCTACGTTCGCGGCGAGCCGGCACTCGACGTCGTGTTCGATTACCTGCCACGTACGATCCAACTGGTCGCACTCGGCATGCTCCTGGCTGTCGTGGGCAGCATCCCCCTCGGTGTGCTGGCGAGTCGGAAACCTGGGGGACTCGTCGATCGCGTCCTGACGACGCTCAGTCTGATCGGGCTGTCGATGCCCCAGTTCTTCTTGGGGTACATCTTGCTCATCGCGTTTACGGTCAAGCTGCAGTGGTTCGAGTCGGGACCAGGGCCGTGGAGGACGCACCTCGTGCTCCCAGCGCTGTGCATGGCGTTGCCAGCCATCGGTCGGCTGGCGATCGTGGTCCGATCGGCGATGATCGACGAGCTCAACACGCAATACGTCAAGGTAGCCAGGGCCAAGGGTCTGTCACAACGCAGAATCCTTGGAGTACACGCGCTGCGCAACGCGGGCATCCCATACGTGACGCTGCTGGGATGGGAGATGATCCGCGCGCTGGCCGGCTACAGCGTGGTGGTCGAGTCGGTCTTCAACTGGCCTGGGTTGGGGTTCATGGCCAAGACGGCCATCCAGCACCAGGACTTCTACTTGATCCAGGCGATAGTCCTCGTGGTGGCCGTAATCGTCGTGTTGCTGAACATCTCCATTGACATCGCCTACAAGGCCCTCGACCCGAGAGTGAAGTTGTCGTGACGGCACCCGACGGATACACCGCTCAGCACGCGGACGAGGACGAGGCGCTCCACCAGGAGGAGGCGCTGCAAGGTCGCCCCTATGAGCTCGCTGTCGTCCAGCATGGTGGCCTGTTCAGGGATCTGATCAGCGACAAGCTCGGTATCGCTTCCTTCATCTTCCTCGTCACGTTGATCGCTGCCGCGGCGTTGGCTCCGTGGATCGCCCCCGAATCTCCCACCCAGGGCAACCTGAGCAACGCTTTTGCGTCCCCCGTGTGGCACGGCGGCACGTGGCGCAACCCGGTCGGCACCGACTGGCAGGGCTACGACCTGCTCTCCAGGCTCCTCTATGGTGCGCGGACCTCGCTGATCATCGGGGTGTTGGTCGTGGTGCTGGCCGGCACGTTCGGGGTGTTGATCGGTTTGCTCGCGGGTTACAAGGGTGGCCGCGCCGACAGATGGCTGATGGGCTGGGTCGATGTGCAGATTTCCTTCCCCGGCCTGCTGCTGGCGATGTTGCTCATCGCCCTGGTCGGCGGCAGCGTTCTCAGCGTCACGATCATCCTGGCGATCAATGGCTGGATGGTTTACGCACGCATGACCCGCGGCGTCGTGTTATCGGTGCGTGAGCGTCCCTTCGTCGAGGCCGCCGAGATGATGGGCTGCCGGCCGCGTCGGGTGGTGTTCCATCACATACTGCCGAACTTGTCCACACCACTCGTCACGCTCGCCGTGCTCGAGTTCGCCCGCATCATCCTCGCCGAGGCGGCCCTCAGCTTCCTCGGTCTCGGCATCCAGTACCCCACCGTGTCATGGGGCCTCGACATCGCCCGCGCCGGCGATCACGAGCTGTTCGGCAACCAATGGCTGATCATCTATCCGGGCTTGCTGCTCAGCCTGACCGTGCTGTCCGTCAACCTTCTCAGCAGTTGGCTGCGGGTTGCCGCTGATCCGCAAGAACGGGAGAAGAGGTTCGCGTCGCGAGCGAGTGGAACGGTGTCCGGCGCCGCCGGTGGCGGAGGGGCGGGGCTGTGAACTCCGTGAACGCCGCGCCGAGTCTCGCCAACCCGGCAGAGAAGGAGGCACCGTTACTCGAGGTCGATCACCTCGAAGTGCAGTTCTTCACCCGCCGCGGCACTGTTCAGGCGGTGCGGCAGGTGAGCTTCTCGATCGAGCGCGGCGAGACCCTCGGGGTGGTCGGCGAGAGCGGCTCCGGCAAGAGCGTCATGGCCCAGACGCTGCTCGGCCTTACCGAGCTCCCGGGCCGAATAACCGGTGGTGACGTTCGATGGAAGGGCGAGTCACTGGTACACGATGCCTCGGCCACCCTGGCACGGGTACGCGGCAACGAGATCGCGATGATCTTCCAAGATCCGATGACCTCGCTGAACCCGGTGTTCACAATCGGGACGCAGATCAGCGAGGTGCTCCGACGACATCTCGGGCATACCAGGAAGCAGGCACTAGTGCGGGCGGCCGAGTTGCTCGACCTCGTGGGAATCGCGAACGCTGCAGCGCGGGTCAAGCAGTACCCGCACGAGCTGTCGGGTGGCATGCGTCAACGTGTGCTGATCGCGATGGCCCTCGCCTGTGAGCCGGAGCTACTCGTCGCCGACGAGCCCACAACGGCCCTCGACGTCACCATCCAGGCCCAGATCCTCGACCTGATCGGCGATCTTCAGCGCGAGCTCAGTCTGACCGTGTTGCTGATCACCCACGATCTCGGTGTTGTGGCCGGCCTGTGCAACCGTGTTGCCGTCATGTACTCCGGCAAGCTGGTCGAGTTGGCCTCTGCCGATGATCTGTACGCCAACCCGGCCCACCCGTACTCGGCCGGGCTGCTGCGCAGCACGCCGCGTCTCGACGTGGTCATGCCCCGGCTCGTGTCGATCGAAGGCACCCCGCCCGACATGATCTCACCACCACCGGGGTGCCCTTTCGCGGCCCGGTGCGATCTCGCTGTGACGGAGTGCCTCGAGGAGATGCCGGGCCTCCACACCTATCCCGACGGCCGCAAGGTCGCATGCTGGCGCGCGTTCGAGGTTGGCCGTGGCTGAGCCGCTGGCAACAGAACCGAAATCTGTGCACACCACCGCCCCGCATGTCGAGGTGCGCGGATTGAGCATCCGCTTTCCCGTTGGACGCAGCGGCTTCTGGGGAGGTACGACGCGCTACGTGCACGCCGTCGACGAGGTGTCGTTCTCGATTGGGCGCGGCGAGACCCTCGGCCTGGTCGGTGAGAGCGGATCGGGCAAGACCACCATCGGCCGCGCGGTGTTGCGTCGAATCGAACCGTCAGCGGGCACGATCAGCTTCCGCGGTGACGACATCACCACCACCAAAGGCAAGCAGCTGCGCGAGCTGCGGCGCCACATGCAGCTTGTGTTCCAGGACCCGTACGCGAGCTTGAACCCGCGCAAGACCGTACTTGAGCTGGTCGCTGAGCCGCTCATCGTTCATGGGCTGGCCCTCAATCCCAAAGACGCCCGCGAGCAAGTAGCCGATCTGCTCCACCGCTGCGGGCTGCCGGCCGACACCGTCGATCGGTACCCGCATGCGTTCAGCGGCGGGCAGCGCCAGCGGATCGGCATCGCCCGCGCCCTCGCCCTGCGTCCCGAGTTCATCGTCGCCGACGAGCCGGTCTCGGCCCTCGACGTTTCGGTGCGAGCACAGGTGGTGAACCTGCTCCAGGACCTTCAGCAAGAGCTGGCCCTCACGTATCTCTTCATCGCCCACGACCTTTCAGTTGTGCGCCACATCTCGCATCGCATCGCCATCCTGTACGCCGGGAGGATGGTCGAGATCGCCCCGACCCACGCCGTGTACGACAACCCGATGCATCCGTACACGGAAGCGTTGCTGTCGAGTGTGCCCATCCCCGACCCGCCGTTGCAGCGAGAGCGCCGCCGCATCGTGCTGACCGGTGAGATCCCGAACCCGGTCGACCCACCACCCGGCTGCCGCTTCCAAACCCGGTGCCCGCTCGTGCACGATCGCTGTCACGGCGAGACCCCAAAGCTCGAAGAGAAACAGCCTGATCACCTGGTCGCGTGCTTTGCCCGCTGACGGGCCTTCAGGCGATCCACCCTCACATCCCGGAGCCCCATGACCAGCATCACCTCGACCACGACATCCGCGCCCGTGAGCAGGTCGAACCGCCTCGCCCGAACCCTCGCCGTGGGTCTCGTGGCCGGCTTCCTGTCTGGGCTGTTCGGTGTGGGCGGCGGCATCTTGATCGTGCCGGCGCTCGTGATGGTGCTCGGCTTCGACCAGCGACTGGCCCACGGCACGTCGCTGGCGGCCGTGTTGCCGATCGCTGTGTCGAGCATGACCAGCTACGCGCTCGCGGACAAGATCGACTGGAGCGTCGGACTGTTCCTGGCGATCGGCGCCGTGGCCGGCGCCGTCGTCGGCACCCACATCCTGCATCGGCTTCCGCACGACGTGCTCGCCATCGGGTTCGCCCTGATCCTGGTGGCCACCGCTCTTCGGCTGGTGTTCGATCACAGCCATGCCGATGGTCGGGGTGTGCTCGGTGTCGTCGGCGCGATCTCCTTGGTTCTCATCGGCCTCGGTACCGGCGTTCTTGCCGGACTCCTCGGCGTAGGTGGTGGCATCGTGATGGTGCCGGCCATGGTGGTGGGGTTCGGAATCCCGGCTGTGATCGCCAAGGGCACATCGCTCGTCGTGATCGTGCCGACCGCACTGATGGGTACGTGGCGCAACCGCACGAAGAACAACGCCGACATCCGCACCGCTGTCATCGTCGGACTGGCGGGAGTCGTCTCGGCGTTCGTAGCCGGCAAGATTTCGGTCGGCATGTCCGAATCGCTGTCGAACGTGCTGTTTTCGATCCTGCTGCTGGTGGTGGCGGCCCGAATGATCTGGCAGTTGCTGCAATCCCGTCGGCAAGCGCCCGCATCCGCTTCGTGACACCGCTCGAGCTGGCCGTGGCGACGGTTGCCGTCGCCGTAGGAGCGTGTGCACAAGGCACCGTGGGCTTCGGCCTCGGTATGGTTGCCGCCCCGGTACTGGTGATCGCCGACGACGACCTCGTGCCAGGACCGTTGCTGATCGTGGCGCTGCTCCTTACGAGCCTGGTCGCGGTTCGAGAGCGAGGTGGGCTCGATTGGCGCGGGCTTCGATGGGCGCTGGTCGGCCGTGTGCCTGTTCGCAAGTCTCGTGCTTGGCGGCGTGGTGTTGAGCGCGGCGGGCTGGCGCATCGAGCCCACCTCGCCCACGATGTTCTCTGCCGGCGCGGCGTCGGGTTTCATGGGGAGCGTCACGTCGATAGGCGGTCCTCCGATGGCCTTGGTGTACCAGTACCACACCGGGTCGGAACTGCGATCGACGTTGGCTGTGTTTTTCGTGTTCGGCTCGTCGTTGTCGATCCTGCTCTTGGCGATCGCGGGGGAGTTGCACCGCGAGGATCTGGGTCGAGCCTTCTTGCTCATACCGGCGATGCTGGTGGGATACGTTGCCTCGGGGGCATTGTCCGATGCGCTCGACCGAAAGCATCTGCGTACTGCCCTACTCGTGTTCTCAACGGCTACCTCACTGGCTCTTCTCGCATTCGAGGTCTGCTGAAGGGTCGGTCAGCAGCGCAAACGGGTTGGCGACAGCGCTTCGTACGTCACGCCCAGCTCGACCTGGTCTGCGGTCGGTCCGATCCCTTCTACTTGGCGCGCCAGCATGGTCGCGAGGGCCGGGGCCGTCTTGATGCCGGCGCCACCCTGGCCGACGAGCCACCAGAATCCGGGCGCGTCGGGGTCTTCGCCCATCACCGGCGCACCGTCGGGTGCAAAGGTGCGCAGGCCGGCCCATGCCCGCACGATTGATCGTAAGGGCAGGCCGGTAGCGTCGCGCACCCGGTCGAGCGCCTGTGCAACGTCGACTTCCTCGGGCTGCGCATCGCACGGCACCGATGGTGATTCGTCGGCCGGTGAGATGAGCAGCCCACCCGGATCCGGCTGGCAGTAGTAGCGCCCACCGACGTCCATCACCACAGGCCAAAGTGCCACCGATTCCGAGACACGTGCGATCGCGGCAGTGCGCCGTCGCGGTTCGAGTCGCAGTGGAGCTACACCGGCTCGCGCGGCTACCACGTCGCCCCAGGCGCCGGCGGCATTGACCACCACCTTCGCCCGAATCGTTGATGTTCCGGCCGTAACGGTCCATCCCTGGTCGGTGCGATCAAGGCGGACTGCTTCTGTCGATGTCAGCAGTGATCCGCCACGGTGGTGTAGGAGACGGACGTACCCCTGAATCAGTGCAGCCGCGTCGATCGTCATCGCATCCGGTTCATGCACGCCGCCGCCAGCCACGGCATCAGCGCCGAACGAGGGGAGCATACGCCGCGCCGCAGACGGAGAGAGCCGACCAACGGTCGGCGCGACGCGAGCAGCGGCGATCGCCAACGCGTCGAGCGCGGCACCATCGTCGGCCTCGCCCACCCAGACCAAACCTCGGGGCGAAAGCAGGCGGTGATCGGTGAACCCCGGAACCGGTTGCTCGAAGAAGGGCCGACTGAGGTGGGTAAGGGAGCAGACAACGGGGTGGCCGGACGTCTCGGACAACACCGCCGCCGACCGTCCGGATGCGTGATGGGCTGGCAGCACTTCCTGCTCGACCATGACCACGTGACGGAAGGCTGCCAGTTCGGCGGCAGCGGATACGCCGGCGACCCCGGCACCAACCACGACAACGTCGGTTGTAGTGCTGTTCACGCAGTGTTGGAAGGTGACGACGAGCGCAGAGTGAGGTCGTGCATCACCGACGCCATGTGCTCGAACGTGCACTTCCGTGCCGGCTCGGAGTCACCGGCCGCGATCGCGTCATAGATCCGCTCGTGCTCGTCCCAACCAGTTACGCCGCGACTGTCGACGAGCATCGAGAAAACCATTTCGGTCTGGTGCCGGAGTGGCGCCACCACCGTTTCCAGGTAGTCGTTGCGCGAGGCCTGTTCGACAGCAAGATGGAACTCGCGGTGACACGCGGCGGCACGAACGAGATCGAGCCCCGTCGTCGCTCGGCGGCCCTCGTCGAGGCAGGCGCGCATCACTTCGAGGTCGTGTTCGGTGCGGTTTTTCGCGGCCAGCTCGGCTGCATAGGCCTCCAATACGCTGCGCAGCTCGAGCAGCTGACGCACCCGGTCGGCATCGATGCGGCTCACGTAAGCACCGCGTCGCGGAACCACCTCCACCAACCCTGTGCCCTCCAGCGCCCTGATCGCCTCGCGCACGGGATTGCGGGACACCCCCAGCTGTTCGGCAAGGCGATCCTCGAACAACCGTTCCCCGGGCGCAAGCTGGCCGGAGGTGATCATCGTCCTGATCTCGTCGGCCACCACCTCGCGAAGAGTGCGGTGCGCTTCGCCGACGGTCACGACGAGAGAGGATACGAGGCATCGGAACCTTCCGTGGGCATCCTCACCCGAGTCCCAGCCCGCCACCCGAGTCGCCCGGGGATGCCCGAGTCGCCCGGGGATGCCCGAGGGCCTCGGCGCACCCCGTCATGTGGCAGCCTCAATCGGTGAGCGCGACAGTCCCTGAGAGCTTGGGGGTTTGCGATGGG
>VFMC01000424.1 GCA_006515795.1 Acidimicrobiaceae bacterium
GCGACCGGCCTGCCTGTGGTGGTGTCGATCATCGAGGGGACCCAGTACCCGGACCGGTTCAGCATGCCTCCGCCGCAGGTGCCGTTGCCGATCGAGCGAATGTTGCCGGCGGTGGTGTTCGCGTCGAGCGCGGTGTTGCCGAAGAAGCTGTGCAGGTGCGAAGCACCGGGGCGACCCGGCGCGACGATGGGGTCGTCGTAAGCCATGTGCGAGAAGCCGCACATCACCCGGAACGAGCCTGTGCCGTCGCCAGAGAAGTTCACCGCGCCGGCGGGTCGCAAGAACGCGCCGCCTCCGCCGGATTCACCGACCGGGATGGCGGAGTTGTCGATCCACGGCCCACCCGCGGGTGGAGTGCTTGCGCCGGCCACAGGTGCACCGACCGGCGCAGGACTGCTGGCCGTTGGCACCGTGCACGACGCGACAGCTGTGAGAGACACCGCTACGGCGAGGGCGTTGAGAGCTTTCATTCGGATCCTTCCGATCACGCAGCGTGGCGATGTCGACGCTGAGAGGTGGTGAGATCCCGTCCGCGAGGACAGCCTATCAGACCACGTCAATGTATGTGTCGATGAATCTCGCGATCCTTGCCGTGAACCTCCGACGGTGTTCCTATCGTTCGCTCGGTCAGCGAACGACCACTTTCCGTGGCTGTTCGGTCGGCTCGCCGGCACCGACACCTACATCGCGGTGACGCAGTGTCGCGGCATCGCGACGGTGAGCGCGAGACTGTGCCGATGAGGTCCGCAACGACACAGTCGGCATCGATGCGATTCGGATTCGTGGTGCCGTGGGGCGACGCCGCCGACGTCGGCGAGTTGGCCGCGGCCGCTGAGCGACACGGTTGGGACGGACTGTTCGTGTGGGAGTCGCTGTGGGGAGTCGACGCGTGGGTGTCACTTGCCGTGGCCGCGTGCCGGACGAGCACGATCCGGCTCGGCACCATGCTCACACCGCTGCCGCGGCGCAAGCCGTGGGAGCTCGCCGGACAGGTCGCCACGGTCGACAGGCTCTCGGGCGGGCGGGTCATCCTCGCGGTCGGGCTCGGCGCTCCAGAGACCGGGTACGCGAACTTCGGAGAGATCGTCGACCGCCGGATCCGCGCCGAGCTGCTCGACGAAGGCCTCACCGTGCTGCGCGGCCTCTGGCGTGGCCAGCCGTTCAGCCACGACGGCACCCACTACAAGATCACCCCGTCGGAGTTCCCGACCATCGGTAACACAGCTCGAGCGGAAGGCGTGCCGATCTGGTGCGTCGGCGCGCTCGGATCGAAACGGTCGATGGACCGCGCCCGCGCCTGCGACGGCCTGCTCCCGCAAGTCGTCGAAGATGGCGTGGCCCGCCAGTGCACGCTCGACGAGCTGCGCACGATCGAAGCGACCACGGATCGCCCGTTCGACATCGTGGTGGAAGGATCGCGGACCGAGCACTCGCCGGCCGCCTGGGCCGAGGCCGGAGCGACGTGGTGGGTGGAGAGCATGTGGGGGGCAATGAGCGACACCGACCCGGTGGGGGCAGCGATGGAACGGCTGCGCGGCGGTCCGTCGCGCTGAGCCCGCCGGCCGAGTCCGGCCGCGCGCTGGCCGGCTGGCCCAGGCCGCTACGGTGCCGGTCGTGGCAGCGACGAGCAGCGGATGGAACCTCGCTGACATCTGGGAGCACAACGCCGATCGGTTCCCCGACGCGGTTGCCCAGGTTCATGGCGACCGCGTCAGTACCTGGACCGAGTTCGATCGACGCGCCGACGGCCTCGCCGCCACGCTGATCGGCCGCGGGGTCGGCCACCAGGACAAGGTGGCGCACTACCTGTACAACTGCCCCGAGTACCTCGAGAGCATGTTCGCTCTCTTCAAGGCGGCACTGGTTCCGGTGAACACCAACTACAGGTACACCGACGACGAGCTCNNNNCGGTCGTCTTCCACGGCACGTTCACCGCTCGCTGCGAGCGGCTGCGGGCGCGAGTGCCGGCGGTGCAGACATGGATCTGGGTCGACGACGGTACTGATCCATGCCCATCGTGGGCAGTGTCGTACGAGCATGCCGCGGCCGCGATCACGCCGCGGGTCGAGCCGACCTGGGGGCGCTCGCCCGACGACCTCTACATCTTGTACACGGGCGGCACCACCGGAATGCCGAAAGGCGTCATGTGGCGCCAGGACGACCTGGTCGGCAGCCTCGACGCGCCATCCAAACTGCCACTTCCCCCGACACCCGGTTGGGATGCCTTCGACACGCGATTCGCGAAGCCGGGGCCGCGCAACCTGCCGGC
>VFMC01000040.1:0-8520 GCA_006515795.1 Acidimicrobiaceae bacterium
CCGTCGGGTCGTGAGGGATGAGGCTTGCCGATGGCACCACCTGATGGCCGCGCGCCGAGAAGAAGTTCGTGAACGTCGAGCGCAGCTCGTCGGCGGTTCGAGGTGGGGTGCTCATGTGGCAACGAGCCTACCGAAGCTCTACATTCGCTGACGTGCCGCTTTCCCCGCCGACCGACACGCACGAATGGATCAGCTTCGATGATCCGACCGAGAAGCGCACCTGGACGTTCGACGCGACGTTCCTACGTTCGAACTGGAGCTGCATCTACGGGGCCGGGTGCAAAGGCGTTCTCGACGCCGACGCCACCGAGATGGCCCAGGGTTGTTGCAGCTACGGCGCCCACTTCGTCGACGACGACGACGTGCAAACAGTGGTCCGCGCGGTGGTGCGCCTGACCCCAGAGGTGTGGCAGTTCGCCAAGAAGGCTCGCAAGCAGGGCTTCCTGGCAGCCGACGACGACGGCGCCACCGTCACCCGCCTCGTCGACGATGCATGCATCTTCCTCAACCGGCCCGGGTTCGCCGGTGGGGCCGGATGCGCACTCCACCGTGGCGCGATCGAGGCAGGCGAGCGGCCGATGGACTGGAAGCCGAACGTCTGCTGGCAGCTCCCGCTGCGGCTCGATCATCACACCGACGACAACGGCCACGTCACATCGACGCTACGCGAGTGGAAGCGTCGCGACTGGGGCATCGGCGGCCAGGAGTTCCACTGGTGGTGCACCGAATCGCCCGAGGCGTTCGTGGGCAAGGTGCCCGTCTACGAGTACTTGCGCGACGAGATCGTCGGCATGGTCGGCGAGCCGGCGTACGAGCAGGTGGTCGGCCTGCTCACCAGGGCGAAGTGGACGCCGCTCCCCCACCCGGCCGTGAGGCGTTAGCGGAGCCGGCGAAGCGATCCCACCTCCATACACCGGGCTCTGCTGGCACGCGTGCTAGCATGCAGGCATGGCACAGGTCTCATGGCGGGCAGAAGAGTGGTTGGTTCAACGTGTCAAGCTCGCCGCTGTCAGCAGCGGCCGATCGATGAACGAGTTCGTAACGCTGGTCCTCGACGCCGCAACCGACCCGACCAATGCGAGCAGCGAGTCGCAGCGCATCCGCGAACGCCTCGAGCTGGCCGGCCTGCTCGCCGGTGCGGCTGCGCACCGAGCATCGCGTCCGTCGCGGGCGGCCGTCACGCGGGCCACGCGTCGGGCTGCCACCGGCGTCCAGCTGTCCGACCTGGTCAGCGAGGGTCGGTGACGGTCTTTGCCGACAGCTCGGCGTTGGTCGAGCTCTACGTCGCAGAGGCGCATCATCGGCAGGTGCTTGCCATCGCCGGGCCGATCGTCGTTTCGTCACTTGCCGCGGTCGAGGTGCCGGCCGCGTTCTGGCGCAAGCACCGATTGGGCCAGCTGGAGGCAACCGATGCGGCGGTGCTGTCGGCCGAGTTCGCGGCCGATCTGGCAGGCGCCGGCCTTCCCGAGCCCCGATTCATAGCCGTCGCTGCCAGCGACGAAGTGATCGATGGGGCAGCTGCTGCAGTCTCTCGTCATCCGCTGCGCGCATTCGACGCCTTGCAGCTCGCGTCGGCTCTCGCCGTTCGCAGGGCACTCGACGGGCTCGACGGATTCGTGGCGTTCGACGACACGCTTCGCGCCGCGGCCGCCGCGGAAGGGCTGACGCTGGTTCCGGAGTCGTTCGATCACTGACCGGCGGTGGGCACCTTCTTGTTGGCCTTGCGCCGCTCTTCGAGGCCGAGGTACCGCTTGCGGACGCGGATCGCCTTCGGAGTGACCTCGACCAGTTCGTCGTCGGCGATCCACTCGATCGCCGTCTCGAGCGTGTGGATCTTCGGAGCCGGCAGCTTCACCGCGTCGTCGTGACTGTGCGTGCGGATGTTGTTCTTCTCCTTCGGCCGCACCGCATTGACCACCATCTCGTCCTCGCGGGAGCACTCGCCCACGACCATGCCCTCGTACACCTGCTCGCCGGGGGCCACGAAGAACTGGCCACTGAGCTGGAGCTTGTCGAGTGCGTACCCGGTGGTCATGCCGAGTCGGTCCGACACCATCGCGCCACCGCGCGAGTCGGGCATCTCGCCGGCCCACTGCATCCACCCGAGGTGGTGCTGATGTAGCAGGGCCGTGCCACGAGTGGCGGTCATCAGCAGCGACCGGAAGCCGATGAGGCCGCGGCTCGGACACTCGAAGGTGACGATGGTGCGACCGGCATCGCCGGCGCGCAGATCGGTGATGCGGCCCTTGCGCGGCGCGAGCTCCTGGGTGACGGTGCCGACGTGCTCGTCGGGCACGTCGCAGACGCCACGTTCCTGCGGCTCGAACCGCTTGCCGTTCACCTCCTTGGTGATCACCTCGGGGCGGCTGACCTGCAGCTCGTACCCCTCGCGACGCATCGCCTCGATGAGCACTGCCAGCTGCAGTTCGCCGCGACCGGCCACCTCGATGACGTCGGGCGAGCCGGTCTCGAACAGCTTGATCGACACGTTGCCGAGCAGCTCCTTGTTGAGCCGGTCGACGAGGTGGCGGCTGGTGAGGTACTTGCCGTCCTTGCCGGCGAGCGGAGACGTGTTCACACCGAAGGTCATTCGCAGCACGGGCTCGTCGACGACCAGGCGGGGCAGGGCGATCGGGTTCTCGACAGACGCGATGGTGTCGCCGATCTCAACCTCGGGGAAGCCGGCAACCACGAACAGGTCGCCGGCCGACAGCTCGGCCACCTCGTTGCGGCTCACACCCTCGAACGCCATGAGCTGGGTGAGTCGCCGCTTCAACGGCGGTTGACCCTCGGCGAACTCCTCTTCGAGCAACGCCACCGTCTCGCCGCGACGCATGGTGCCGTTGACGACCCGGCCGATGGCCAGCCGACCGAGGTACTCGCTCGCATCGAGCGTGGTGACCATCGCCTGCAGCGGTGCCGACGGATCTCCTGGGGCCTCCGGGATGGCTTCGAGGATGGTGTCGAGCAGCGCTGACAGATCGGCATCGTCGGCGGGCATGCCGATGCCCTTCATCGCCCGGCCCTCTCTGGCGACTGCCGAGATGATCTCGAAGTCGATGTGCTCGTCGCCGGCATCGAGGTCGATGAACAGCTGGTACACCTCGTCGAGCACCTCATCGGCGCGAGCATCGCCGCGGTCGACCTTGTTGATGATCACGATCGCCGGAAGATCGAGGGCGAGCGCCTTCTGCAGCACGTAGCGGGTCTGCGGCAACGGCCCCTCGGCGGCATCGACGAGCAACAGCACGCCGTCGACCATCGTGAGTGCTCGCTCGACCTCGCCACCGAAGTCGGCGTGACCGGGGGTGTCGACCAGGTTGATCTTGACGCCCTTCCACGTGATCGACGCAGCCTTGGCGAGGATGGTGATGCCCCGCTCGCGCTCCTGGTCGTTCGAGTCCATGACTCGATCGACGACGGCTTGGTGGGCGGCGAACGTTCCTGTGGCTCGGAGGAGCGCGTCGACGAGCGTGGTCTTGCCGTGGTCGACGTGCGCCACGAGCGCGACGTTGCGGAGTGACGTGATGGTCATGTTGCTCTGGGGGTGCTGTGGCCGGCGGCGGATGATGCCGGAGGCGGATGGATGCCGGGTGGGTGCCGGGTTGGGTCAGTCGTCGTCGGATTCGTCGGAATCCTCGTCATCGTCCTCATCGAACGTGACGCCGTACTTTTCGGCAAGCGCAGCGTACTCGTCGTCTTGAGTACGCTCCCGGTGGCCATTGCCACCAAAGCCCAGGTCGAATGCGCTGGGACCTGCTTGCTTGAGCTTTCGCGCTTCTTCGAAGCGGCGGTGACGACCCTTCTTCACGGTAGGGCTCCCGAACCTAGAGAACTGACATTGATAGCTATCTTACCTGCTCCGACGGGCGACCGTCGGGCATACCTGACCCCCACCACCCACTCCCGGCCAAGATGGCAGAATTGGCCGATGGGCTCCACTGTGGCACTGTTGAACCAGAAGGGCGGGGTCGGCAAGACCACCGTCACCCTCGGTCTCGCCTCGGCCGCGGCGCATGCAGGGCACCGGGTGCTGGTGGTCGATCTCGATCCGCAGGCCTCGGCCACCTGGGTGCTCGGGATCGATCCGGACACCGTCCACCTGTCCACCGCCGACGTCTTGTTCCACACCCGCGCGGCCGATGCGATCATCGCGTCGCCGTGGAGCGAGTCGATCGACGTGCTGCCGGGCTCGACCGACTTGCAGTCACGCGAATCCGGTTCGCCGTCGCGGCTGCGCACTGCCCTCGCCGATGTGGCCGACAGGTACCACGCACTGCTGCTCGACTGTCCGCCCTCGCTCGGAAACCTCACCACCAGTGGGCTCACCGCAGCCGACCACGCCGTGATCGTGGTCGAGCCGTCGGCTCTCGGTCTGCGTGGAATCGGCGCCGTGGCCGACCTGATCGACGACGTGTGGGATGCTCACAACGGCGAGCTGGAGCTGAGCGGCGTGATCGTCAACCGGGTGCCGGCGGTGAGCGGTGAGGCCGATCGACGAACCGCCGAACTGGCCAGGATCGTCGGCAAGAAGGCGATATGGAAGCCGGCGATCCCCCAGCGCGTGATCTTCAACCAGGCGATCGGAGAACGGCGGTCGATCCACTCGTTCGGCTTCCGTAGCGCCGAGGTGTCGTACGTGTTCGACCAGCTCTGGGCGAAGATGCGGCGAACCGTCAACTGACCGGTATCAACCTGAGTCCGCCGTTGCCGTCGAAGGTCAGGCCGGCGCGACCCTCGACCAGCCGACGGATGCCATCGCCCAGCAGCGCGCCCCGCCACCCGTGTGCCAGCCGCGCATCGCTGTCGCCACGGAGCAACGCCACCAGATCGGCACGGGTGGCGAGCAGCGTGGTATCGATCCGCTCGGATCGCGCCACCTCGCCCACCCACGCCGAAACCAGAGTGACCGCAGGTCGAAGGGAACGATCGAGGTCGTCGCCGTCGGGCGTTGGCGCGGGCACGTCGCGTTGCAGGCCGTCGGCAACGGCGGCCAGGATCTCTGCGCCCAATGCACCACGACTGTGGCGCTCTTCCACCCCGCGACAATGCGCCAGGTCGGTCTGGGTGGTCGGATGCTTCTGGGAGATCCCCAAGATGGCGAGATCGGGCAGGATCTGGCGCACCGGTACGTCGGCCACGGCGGCCCGTCGCTCGCGCCACGCCGTGACGGCCTGGGCGACGCCGCGCGACCGCGACTTGAGCACACGCACGTCTTTCAAGCGCAGCCAAGCCTGCTCGGGATCGACCGCGCCGGTGGGCCTCACCCGCAGTTCCTCGCAGGCATCGAGTGCCCAGTCGAGGCGTCCTAGCGCGGCGAGCTTGTCGGAGAGCTGATCGTGCAGCTGCAGCAGATGGGCCACGTCGCCCGCCGCATAGGTCTGCTGATCGGCTGTCAACGGACGGCGCAACCAGTCAGTGAGACGGTCGCCCTTCGACGCCGTGACGGCAAGTTCGGCCTGGAGCAGCGACAGCAGCGACGGGGTGCTGTATCCGGTGAAGCCGGCCGCGAGCTGGGTGTCGAACAGCCGGTTCGGGACGCATCCGCACACCTGCGTGAGCACGTCGAGATCTTGCTGCGCGGCGTGGAACACGGCGAGCGACTCGGACGCGAACAGGCGGCCGAGCGAGGACATGTCGACCGCCAGCGGATCGATGAGCACGATCTCGTCGTCCCAGGCCAGCTGGAGCAGGGCCAGCCTCGGGTAGTACGTGCGCTCGCGGTGGAACTCGGTGTCGGCGGCGTACCTCGGCTGTGCGCACAGCACATCGACGATCTCGTCGAACTCCCCCTGCGCGGCGATCCATCGATGGGTCACGCGGGAACTCTGATCGGCATGGCGGCACGCTATCCGCCGGCATCTCGATCAGGCTCACTCCGTGGCACAACGCCGGGCAGGTCGGCGGGCACGTCGTCGGGCAGGTCGGCGGGCAGGTTGACGTTGGTCATCGTCAGTTGCGGCACTTCGACGACCCACGAGTGGAGGTGACCGATCACGCGGTGGACTGCCCTGTCGCCGAGCTCGAACCTGGCGGCGATCACGGGCACGGCCGTGGGCCGCCAGATGGCGCACAGAGGTTCGATCCGCCCGGTGGCGGCAACGATGACATCGACGTCCGGGTGCTCTTGCGCAGCTTCGAACATCGCGACGAGAACCTCACCGCTCAACAGTGGGAGGTCGCAGGCGACGACCATGATCGGTCGGTCGGGGCACCACCGCAGCGCGGTGACGACGCCGCCGAGGGGCCCTTCGCCAGGGAACATGTCGGGCACCGTCGCCAGACCGAGGCGTTGCAGTCCCGAAGCGTCGCCACCGATGGTCACCACCGGATCGCATCCGGACGACGAGAGGGCTGTCGCGACCCGAGCAACCATGGCGATCCCGCCGACCTCGACGAACGACTTGTCGCGACCCATCCGCGAGCTCCGGCCTCCGGTGAGGACGGCCCCGGCGAAGTTCACGTCAGTCCGCCGGGCGCGCCATCAGCGCATCGCGGCCGGCACGCCGGAAGGGTCGAGCTGCGCGAGGAACAGGTGAATCCGCTCGGCCTCGTCGTCCTCACCGATGATGGCGGCCATCGAACCGAGACCGACGAGCGCGCCGAGAAATCCTTGATTCGACTCCTCGGACCAGCGCACGTAGCCGCTGCCGCGCCATCCGCTGGCGCGCAGTGCGTCGAGCCCGCGGTGGTAGGCGACGCGATAGGCGGCGTAGCGCTCGACCGGATCGCGTCCGAGATCGCCGAGCAACTTCCAGGCATCGAGGTACCGGGGGAACCGCGCCACCACCGCAGCCGTCGCGCTGCGGCGCTCCGCTTCGGGTGCACCCACGGCCTGGCGCAACGCCTCACGAGCGGTTGCGTCGGCGACGGGCAGGACCGTGCTGGGCAGACCACTTCCGCTGAGAACGATCGGTCGACTCGAGCTGTCACTCACGCGCGCCACCCTAGACGCCGCGTTCTCGACGCGTTCGAGTGCGATCGCGCCGCCCCCGGTGCATCTGTGCACACACGCTGCGTGGAGCTAGGACGTAAGGTCGGGGGCATGTACGCCATCGGGCTCGACGGTGCCAAAAACCTCGCCATCGCCATCACCATCGGGTTCGTGGTGCTGGCGGTGGTCTCGGCCACTGCGATCAAGAACATCACGACCAAGATCGTCTCAGTCATCGTGATGGCCGGGTTCGCCCTCGGCGTGTGGACTCAGCGCTCCGAGCTGCAGAACTGCGCCCAGACGGTGAAGGACAAGGCCGCTGTCCAGGACACCAGCTCCACGACCTGCACGTTCTTCGGCGTCGACGTCGACGTTCCCGAGGTGAGCATCCCCTGATCGGGCTTGGCAAGAATCGGGCCGGAGTTCGGGCCGGAAGTCAGGCGAAAGTTCAGGCCCGACGGGCTTCGGACAGCAGTGGCTCGACCAAGAGCTCCGCGAACAACGCCGGATGGCTGAGCGGCGCATCGTGACGGCACCCCTCCAGCTCAACCACCCGCGCCGTGGCCACCGAGTCGGCGACATGTCTCATCCCTCGCCGATGGTGCGCCGAGCCGAGGGTGCCGTAGCCGGCGATGACCGGATGCACGATCTCGTCGGCGCGCCATGGAGCGCGCCGACGAAGGTCGGACAGCTCAGCCACCATCGCTGCTCCCTCGACCTTTCTGGTGTCGCGCGTGCGCTGCGGCAGCGCCTCCCATCGTTCATCTCCGATCAGGCGGCGCATGAACCGTTCAGCCGCGTCGGCCGGATCGCCTGCCGCGGCCACAGCCTCGGACCCAGCGGTGGAGCCCGGCCACCACGGCTCCCACGACAGCGGCGTCTCGTAGATGGCAACGGCCGACACCGACTGCGGATGCCGCGCCGCGACGGCTAGCGCGACGTTGCCGCCGTAGCTGTGCCCGACGAGCACGGCCTGCCGACCGGCCAGCAGGTGGACGAGATCGGCGACCTGGTGGTCGATGGTGTGCGGGCCCGGGTGCGGCGCCGATCGACCATATCCGCGCCGGTCGTAGCGAAGCACGCGGGCACTGCCGGCGAGCTGGCGACCGAGCTTGAGCATGCCGGTGGAGCGATCCATCGAGCCGTGGATCAGTACCACCAGGGGTCCGTCAGGACGGCCGACCTCGTCGTGCCACAGCGTGTCGGGAGGGACGGTCACGAGATCTGGACGATCCGCAATACGTCGGTGGCCGCGGTCCCGACACGGTCGGGCGCTCCGGCAAGTACCAGCACGACCTGGCCCGTCGCCACCAGGCCGTGCTTCGCCGCGGTCTCGACGGCGAACCAGACCAGCTCGTCGGTGGAGCTGTACGTGTCGACAGCCAGCGGCGTGACCCCCCACGACAACGTCATCGTGCGCAACGCCTTCGGGTCGGGCGACAGGCCGATCAGCTTCGGCGTCGGGCGGAACCTCGCCATCGCCCGCGTTGTTCGACCGCTGCGCGTGCAACACAAGATGGCGTCGGCACCGGCATCGACCGCGGCAAGACCGGCGGCGTGGGTGATGGCCATCGTGATCCTGTCGG
>VFMC01000040.1:8572-17396 GCA_006515795.1 Acidimicrobiaceae bacterium
GGTTTCCCCATGCGCTGTAGCTCGCCTCCATCTCCGCCCGCTCGGCGATCCGCACCATCGCTTCGACGACGTTGACCGGGTCGACCCCGATCGCCGTCTCCGCCGAAAGCATCAACGCGTCGGTGCCGTCGAACACGGCGTTGGCGATGTCGCTCACCTCGGCGCGAGTGGGCGACGGCGCCGTGATCATGCTCTCGAGCATCTGCGTCGCGGTGATCACCGGCACCCCCATCTCGACGCAGTGGCGGACTATCCGCTTCTGGAGGTGCGGCACGTCCTCGAGCGGGCACTCGATGCCAAGGTCGCCGCGCGCCACCATCACCGCGTCGGCTTCGGCGGCGATCTCCTCGAGCGCCGCCACCGCCGGCAAGGTCTCGATCTTGGCCACGAGGTGCGGGCAATGCGGGGCGACCGCGTTCCTCACCTTCACCAGGTCGGCTGCGGCCCGAACGAACGAGACGGCGAGGAAGTCGACCCCCTCGGCGGCCATGATCGCCGCCAACCGCAGATCCTCGGCGGTCGGCGTGTGCAACCGCAGGCGCTCCGACGGGATGTGCACACCTGGACGACCTTGTGTCGTGCCCCCCGTGATCACCCGCGTCGTGGCCGTGTCGCGACCCAACTTCTCGACCCGCAGAGAAATTGCTCCATCACCGATGACAACTCGATCACCGACGCGAAGATCGTCGATGAGCGTGCCGTAGTCGACCGATAGCTCCTCGGCGGTACTCGCCCCGTCGCCGGCACGGAGCACGAGCTGGTGCCCGGTGACGAGCTGCACGCCGTCGCGCGGGAGCTGCCCGGCTCTGACCTTCGGCCCGGGCAGATCGGCGAGCACCCCGACGATCGCGCCGTTCCGCTCGGCGGCCGCACGCACGGCCCGCATCCGATGGACGTGCTCGTCGACGGATCCGTGCGACAGGTTGAGCCTGACGACGTCGACGCCGGCGACGATCAACCGGTCGAGCACCTCAGGCGCCTCACTCGCCGGTCCGAGGGTGGCGACGATCTTCGTTCTTGACTCCATGCCGACCATTCAAGCCTGCTAATCAGGTGAGATGGAGCTTCTGCTGATCCGCCACGCACTTCCTGTCCGGCGGGAAGTGGAATCCGGCGCCGCAGATCCGGAGCTCAGCGACGATGGCCACGCCCAGGCGCAGCACCTCGCCGAGTACCTCGCCGCCGAGACCATGGATGCCGTGTACGCCAGCCCGATGCGTCGCGCCCACCAGACAGCGGTTCCTCTTGCCCGCTCGCAGGGCAAGGACATCGTGCTGATCGACGACGTCGCCGAGTGGGATCGCAACTCCAACGAGTACGTGCCCGTGGAGGAGCTCAAAGCCACCAACGACCCACGCTGGCAGGCCATCCTCCGCGGCGAGTGGAACACCCACGAGGAACCGACCGAGCAGTTCCAGGCCCGCGTGGTCGCAGCGATCGAGCGCTTGATCGACGCCCACGGTGGCGACCGGATTGCGGTGGTGTGTCACGGTGGGGTCATCAACACCTACCTGTCGCACATCCTCGGCATCCAGAAGGCACCGAGCTTCTTCTACCCGAACTACACCTCCATCCATCGCGTCGCTGCCGCTCGGGGCGGCGAGCGCACCGTCGTGACCGTCAACGAGACCGCCCACCTGCGCTCCACCGGGCTGCCGATGGGGTTGTTCCAGAGGAGCCGGCCGTGACCGATCTGGGTGGCCTCATCTCGTTCCTCGATTCCTCGCCCTCGCCGTGGCATGCCGTTGACTCAGCAGCTCGACTCCTGCTCGAGGCAGGGTTCGAGCCAATGGTGCTCGACGACGCGTGGGATCAGCTTCCCGACGCCGGCTTCGTCGTGTCGGGCGCAGCCCTGATCGCCTTCCGTCGGGCGACCGACGGCGATGCCGGCACGCCGTTCTACATCGTCGGCGCGCACACCGACTCGCCGTGCCTGCGGGTGAAGCCGCTGCCCGACACAGGCGCTTTCGGTTGGAGGCAACTCGCGGTCGAGGTGTACGGCGGCGTCCTGCTCAACTCGTGGCTCGATCGCGATCTCGGCATCGCCGGCCGCGTCGTCCTCCGCGACGGATCGATCGCCGACGTGGCCGTCGCCGAAGCGGTGTGTCGCGTGCCGCAACTGGCCATCCACCTCGACCGCGAGGTCAACGATCGCGGCTTGGTGCTCGACAAGCAGCAACACCTCACGCCCATCTGGGGAACCGGCACATCAACTCAAGGCGACTTCCGGGCCTGGCTTGCCGACCAGATCGACGTCGACGCAACGGTCGTCGGGTGGTGGGAGCTGTGCCTGTTCGACCGCACGCCGGCGGCAGTGCTCGGCGCCGACGCGTCGCTCCTCGCCAGCGGTCGGCTCGACAACCAGATCTCGTGCTGGGCTGCCACCGAAGCGCTGCGCACGGCAGCGAGTAGCGACCGGCACCACCAGGTGATCGCGCTGTTCGACCACGAGGAGGTCGGCAGCGAGAGCACCACCGGCGCGGCGGGGCCGATGCTCGAGCACGTGTTGGAGCGCCTGCACCTCGCCGGTGGAGGCGACCGGGGATCGTTGCTCGCCGCGCTCACCGCATCCGCATGCATCTCCGCCGACAACGCCCACGCCGTGCATCCCAACTACCCGGAGCGTCACGAACCGAACCACCGTCCAGAGGTGAACCGCGGCCCGGCGATCAAGATGAACGCCAACCAGCGGTATGCAACCGGCGCCATCGGTGCGGCGCGCTTCCAGGCGGCTTGCGAGGCGGCCGACGTCCCGTGGCAGGTGTTCGTGAGCCGCAACAACATGCCCTGTGGTTCCACCATCGGACCGCTCACCGCCGCACGTCTCGGCATCGAGACGCTCGACGTCGGGGTTCCGCAACTCTCGATGCACTCGGCCCGGGAGCTGTGCGGCGTCGACGATCCGCTGTGGTTGGCGAGCGCGCTCGGCGCCTGGTTCACCGGCTGAGGTTCAGCCGACGCGGGCGAGCGCGGCATCGAGCAGCCGTTGCAGCTCGGCGTGCACCACCGGCGTGAGCTCGCGAACCACCACCCGTTGCGCCTTCCCCGATTCGGAGGGCGGAACATGGATCGGTGCACCGATCACCACGTGGATCTTCCGCGGCCTGATGAACCTGGCGCCCTTCGGCATCGCCCGTTCCGAACCGCCGATGCCCACCGGCACGATCGACACCCCGGCCTTGACGGCGACGTAGGTGACCCCGTCGAACAACGGATGGACCACCGGCCCGCTCTTGCGCTCCCCTTCGGGGAACAGCACCAGTGGCTCGCCGCCTTCGAGCAGCGCGATGCAGCGCTTCAACGCTTCCCGATCGGCCGAGCCGCGAGTGACGGGGAACCCACCGAGCGCTGAGAGCAACCGACCGAAGCCGTTCGACTTCCAGTACTTGTCGGCGCCCATGAACCGCATCCGCCGCCACGTGAGGCCGGACGAGATCGGCGTGTCGAGGATGCTGCGGTGCACCGGCGCGAGCACGAACGGTCCGTCGCTCGGAATGTTCTCGCGGCCCTCCACCGTCATCCGGCACCAGATGTGACAGAACGACGTGACGATGAAGCGCACCGTCTGGTATGCCGCGCGATCGAACGTGCTCCTCCCGGCGAGGTTGGTGTCGATCCTGGTCATCGGTCGGTCGTCGCCTGTCTCTCGTCGCCTGTCGCTGGTCGCTCGTCGCCGGTCGCCGCTCCAGACAGCAGCACCTCGATCCGGTCGAGAACCTCGTCGATGCTCAGTCCCGTTGTGTCTACCACGACCGAGCCGGCGGCCTCGGTGAGCGGGCCATGGGCGCGGCTTCGATCCGACGCGTCGCGCACCGGCCTCGGCCACCCGCCGCTCGGCTCGCACGATCGGCGAGGCTGTCAGATACAGCTTCAAGATCGCATCGGGGAACACGACCGAACCGATGTCGCGGCCTTCGATGACCCCTCCCCCACGGGCTCTGCCCCATGCCCGTTGGCGCTCGACGAGCTCGGCACGCACCTCGCCGTTCGACGCCACGGCGCTGACGGAGCGGGTGACCTCAGCGGTGCGGATCGCGGCCGTTGCGTCGACGCCGTCGACGAGCACTCCGTGCTCTCCTACCTCGAGGCTCACGTGGCGGGCGAACTCGGCGACGGCCGATCGGTCGTCGAGTGGAATGCCGCGCCGGACCGCCGCATAGGTGACGGCGCGGTACATCGCGCCGGTGTCGAGGTACTCGAGGCGGAGTCGGGCTGCAAGGGCGCGGGCAACCGTGCTCTTGCCGGCACCAGCCGGGCCGTCGATGGCGACGACGCGCAGCTCCGGCTTCGCCATCGTCACCAGCTCGTGCCGAGTGGCATGCCCTCGCTGTAGCCGGCGGCGCTCTGCACCCCGACCACAGCTCGCGCGTGGAACTCGTCGATGGTGCGGGCACCGGCGTAGGTGCACGCCGAGCGCACGCCGGCGACGACCTCGTCGATGATGTCCTCCACGCCCGGGCGTTCCGGATCGAGGTACATGCGCGAGGTGCTGATGCCCTCCTCGAACAGCTCCTTGCGAGCCCGTTCGAAGGTGGACTCGCTCCGCGATCGGTTCTTCACGGCGCGGTTGCTGGCCATTCCGAAGCTCTCCTTGTAGAGGCGGCCGTCGGGGTCGCGCAACGTGTCGGCCGCCGACTCGTAGGTACCGGCGAGCCACGATCCGAACATCACGCTGGCGGCACCGGCCGCAAGTGCCAGGGCGACGTCGCGCGGGTAGCGCACTCCACCATCGGCCCAGATGTACTTGCCGAGGCGACGAGCCTCGTCGGCGCATTCGACCACGGCGGAGAACTGCGGCCGGCCGACGCCGGTCATCATTCGCGTCGTGCACATCGCGCCCGGGCCCACGCCCACCTTCACGACGTCGGCGCCGGCCTCGATCAGCTGTCGGGTTCCGGTGGCGGTGACTACGTTGCCGGCAACGATCGGCGTGTGAGGTGCGACCGCCCGCACCTCTTCGATGGCCCGGAGCGTGCGCGTCTGGTGGCCATGGGCCGTGTCGATGACCAACACGTCGACGCCCATCGCCAGCAGGGCCAACGCCTTGGTGGCCGGATCACCGTTGATGCCGACGGCACAGGCGACGCGAAGCCTGCCCTGCGCGTCGACGGAGGGGCGGTAGATGGTGCTGCGCAGCGAGCCCTTGCGGGTGACGCAACCGAGCAGGCGACCTTCGTGGTCGACCACCGGCGCCATCGAAAGGCGTTCGTCCGATAGGCGCTCGTGGATCTCTTCCGGGGCAGTGCCTGCTTCGATCGTGATGATCTCGTGTCGGCCGACGTGCTGGAGCTGGGTGAAGCGGTCGAACCCGACGGCGTCGTGCTCGGTGAAGATCCCGACGGGACGTTCGTGGTCGACGACGATCACCGCACCGTGCGATCGCTTGTGGATCAGGCCGAGCGCGTCGCCGACGGTGTGATGCGGGCTGAGCGTGATCGGCGTGTCATACACGGTGTGGCGGCTCTTCACGTAGGTCACCACCATCTCGATCACGTCGAGCGGGATGTCCTGCGGCAGCACGCTCATGCCACCGCGGCGGGCAACGGTCTCGGCCATGCGCCGGCCCGCGACTGCAGTCATGTTGGCGACGATCACAGGGATCGTGGTGCCGAGCGCGTCGGGAGTGGTGAGATCGACATCGAACCGTGATGGCACCGACGACAAGCTCGGCACCATGAACACGTCGTTGTACGTCAGGTCGAACGCGACTGCGTCGTTGAGCATCCTCATGTGGCAACCCCCTTCGGTGGACCAACGGCCTCGATCAACGTGGCGATCCAATGGCCGCACAAGGCTAACGGCTTCCTCCCGATCTGTGGCGGTCCCGACCGGCACAGCGTGTCGAGACCGACAAAGTTGAGGGGCAGGCCGAGCGGGTACCGTGGGGTCCTATGGCGACTCCGGTGCTGCTGGTCCACGGATGGGGTGGCTCGTTCGCCACCACCTGGGAGTCGACCGGGTTCACCCAGCTGCTCGCCGATGCCGGACGACCAGTCATCGGTGTCGACCTGCTCGGGCACGGCACCGCGCCCAAGCCACACGAGCCGGAGGCCTACGCCGACCTCACCGCTCGCGTGCTCGACGCGATGCCACCTGAGCCGATCGATGCCGTCGGCTTCTCGCTCGGCGCGCTCACGCTGTTGCAGATCGCCTGCGAGCAACCGCATCGATTCAGCCACCTGGTGCTAGCCGGAGTCGGCCAAGGCGTGTTCGAGCCCGATGATGCCGGTACCGAACGGATCATCTCCGGCCTCGAAGGAACCGCGCCGGCCGACGACAACCTGGCCCGGCACTTCGCCAACTACGCCCGACAGCCCGGCAACGACATCGCCGCTCTCACCGCGATCATGAAGCGCCCTCGCGCCGCGACTCTCACCCCAGCTTCGGTGTCGCGCGCCTCGTGCCCGACGACAGTGGTTATCGGCGACCGCGACTTCGGCTGGCCCGGCGACGCGCTCGCCGGCGCGCTCCCCGCCGGTTCCCTCGTCGTGCTGCGCAACGTCGATCACTTCGCCACTCCGGAGTCGTTCGGCTTCATCGACGCGACACTCCAGTTCCTCGGCGCAGTTCCCGTATGACGCGACGACCGTGACGATGCATCCCCAGGTCACGATGGATGTCGAGCGCGCCCTCGAGGTGCTCCGCAACGGCGGCCTGGTGGCCATCCCCACCGAGACCGTCTACGGCCTGGCAGCCGACGCATCCAACGCCGCGGCCGTCCGCCGGATCTTCGCCGTGAAGGCAAGACCCGTCGACCACCCGCTGATCGTGCACATCGCCGCGGCAGACCAGATGCCGCGTTGGTGCGACGACGTGCCCGTGCCGGCGCTGCTGCTCGCCGACGCATGCTGGCCCGGGCCGCTCACCGTGCTGATTCCGCGGGCCGCTCACGTCCTGGCGGAGGTGACAGGCGATCGCGCCACGGTCGGGCTCCGCGTGCCGGCGCACCCACTCACCAACGAGTTGTTGACCCGGTTCGGGGGTGGTCTGGCGGCGCCCTCGGCAAACCGCTTCGGGCGCGTCAGCCCCACCACCGCCGCCCACGTCGTCGACGATCTCGGCCACGACGTCGACCTGATCCTCGACGGCGGCCCCTGCCCGGTCGGCGTGGAGAGCACCATCGTCGATTGCACGGTCCGGCCGCCGCAGGTGCTCAGGCCGGGCGGCATCCCTTCCGAGCAGATCGCCCTGCTCCTCGACCAGGCGCTCGCCGCGCCATCGGGAACCAGCCGCGCACCGGGCATGCTCGAATCGCACTACGCCCCGCGGTGTCGCGTGGTGCTGGCCGAAACTGCCGCCGACGCCGACACGATCGCAGCCGATCTCGACGCGGCCGGAGCGGCCGGAGCGAACGGGGCAACGGTGATCGGCGACGGCGTCGAGCTGGTCGACTACGCCCGGAACCTGTACCGGTGGTTGCGCGAGGCAGACGAAGCGGGGCACAAGACGGTGGTCGCCGTGGTACCGCCGGCCTCCGGACTCGGGCACGCGATCAGGGATCGTCTGCTCAAGGCATCAGCCGGTCCGGGCCGAGACGGTTGAGATCATGTCGTCGGGTGTTGCGCCCGTCTCGCCGCCGCGTACTGCCCACGAACCGAAGCGCGATCCACCGACACCGACGGAAGCGCCTCGCGAGCCCCGAGGCGCCAGCGTTCGACGATCGCTGCGTGCGACACGCCGTCGGCCACGGCGCCGGCCTGGACGCACGCCCCCGCGGCCACCGCCTCGTCGGCATCGGTCACGCTGAGCGGTAGGTCGCACAGCTCGGCGAACACCCGCCGGAACGAGCCGCTGCGGGCACCGCCCCCCGTGAGCACCACTGAAGACACGGGGGCTTGTCGCGCCAGCGCGTCGAGTGCCTCGAGCAGGCCACAGACAACGCCCTCCACCGCAGCGCGTCCCAGTTGAGCCCGGGTGACGTCGCTGCGCAGGCCGTTCAACGTTCCGGATGCGGCGGGCAGATCGGGTGTGCGTTCGCCGTCGAAGTACGGCAGCAACGTGAGGCCACCGGCGCCGCTCGCGGCTTCCAGCACCAGATGGTCGAAGCTCCCGTGGTCGACACCGAGGAGCCGGCCGACGGCATCGGTCACCTTGGTGGCGTTGAGCGTGCACACCAGCGGCAGGTACCGGCCGGTGGCATCGGCGAAGCCGGCAACGGCTCCACTGACGTCGGTCGTCGCGTGATCGGCCACCGTGTACGCGGTGCCCGACGTGCCGAGCGACACGACGGCTTCGCCCTGGCGAACCGCCATTCCCAGCGCGGCTGCCATGTTGTCTCCGGTACCGCATGCGACCCGCGCCCCGTTCCACTCGCCCACGACCTCATCGGGTGCTGCGACGCGCGGCAGCACGCTCGGCCAATCGAAGTCCCGATCGATGATCGACAGCAGATCCCATCGGTACTGACCGGTCGCCGGCGACCAGTAACCGGTCCCCGAGGCGTCGCCACGGTCGGTGACCAGCGCTCCGGTGAGTTGCAGGGTGAGCCAGTCGTGTGGCAACAGCACGTGGGCGACCCGCTGCCACGCGTCGGGTTCGCGGCGATGCAACCACGAGAGCTTCGCCGCCGTGAACGCGGCGACCGGCACGCTGCCCACGGCCGCGGCCCAGTCGGCCGCGCCTCCGGGCAGCTGCTTCACGAGCCAGCCTGCATCGGGCGCGCTCTCGGTGTCGTTCCAGAGCTTGGCCGGCCGGATCGCGGCGAGGTCGGAATCGAGCACGACCATGCCGTGCTGCTGGCCGGCCACGCTGATCGCCTCCACGCGCGGTGCCCCGACCCGATCCCACGACTGCTCGAACGCATGCCACCACGTGGACGGGTGCT
>VFMC01000425.1 GCA_006515795.1 Acidimicrobiaceae bacterium
GCACGAACCGCAGCGTCAACAGCCCGGCCCAACCGAAGAGGATCAGGGCTGACGAACCGGCGTAGGCCACCCATGGATCCACGGCGTACAGGAACCCCGACATCGCCGGCCCGACGATGATCGCCGAGGTCCACGTGGCGGAGAACAGCGCGATGGTGCGTGGCAGACCACCTTCCGGCGCCACCATCGGCGGCATCGCCCTCACAGCCGGCGCCTGGAACGCACGAGCGATGCCATAGCCGAAGGCGATCACGAACAGGGGGGCAACCGAGGTGGGCTCGGTTGCCGCGTAGGCCATCAGGGCGGCCGAGCACAACACCTCGCCACCCACCGCGATCAGGGCAACGACCTTGCGGTCGAATCGGTCGGCGACGCTGCCGGTGACGAGCACGAGCAGGATCGCCGGCAGGAACTCGGCGAGCCCGATGAAGCCGATGTCGCTCTCGTGGCCGGTGAGGTC
This sequence comes from Acidimicrobiaceae bacterium, assembly GCA_006515795.1. Classification (GTDB taxonomy): domain Bacteria; phylum Actinomycetota; class Acidimicrobiia; order Acidimicrobiales; family Ilumatobacteraceae; genus VFMC01. The sequence continues at coordinate 461 of VFMC01000425.1, forward strand.
GAACGCCTGCTTCCCGAGGGCCGCCGCCTGCAGCGCCACACCCGCGAACAACAAGAAGTTGGTGACCAACAGGCGGCGCACCGGGGGAAACCGCCAGACCTCCAGCAGCGAGTCATGGTGCGCGATCGGAGCGGGAGCAGACGGTGTTGACACGACGCCCGGTGACGCTAGCCCCGCGTGCTACAACCACCCCATGACTTCGCTCGCTGATGACACCCGCTGGCTCGACGCCACCGATCAGGCCGCGCTCGTGCGTTCCGGCCAGGTGACCGCATCCGAGCTGCTCGACGCGGCGATCGAACGGATCGAGGCGATCGACCCGGCGCTCAACGCCGTCGTCATCCGCTGGTTCTATCATGCCCGCGGCGTGGCCTCCGGCGAGCTGCCCGATGGAGCCTTCCGCGGCGTGCCGTTCCTGCTGAAAGATCTGTGGGCCACGTATGCGGGACAGACGATCAGCAACGGCAATCGCGCCCTGGCCCGGCTCGCCGAGCCCTCGCCCGCCGACACCACCCTGGTGTCGCGATTCCGAGCCGCCGGGTTCGTCACCGCTGGCCGCACGAACAGCCCGGAGTTCGGAAGCCTGCCGACCACGGAACCGCAGGCCTGGGGAGCCACCAGGAACCCATGGCACACCGGCCACTCGCCGGGCGGATCGAGCGGCGGGTCGGCAGCGGCCGTCGCCGCCGGGATGGTGCCGATCGCCCATGCCAGCGACGGGGGCGGCTCGATCCGCATCCCGGCATCGTGTTGTGGGCTCGTCGGGTTGAAGCCGTCACAGGGCCGGATCACCCTCGGGCCGCTGCGCGACGAGAGCAACCTCGGCGTCGAGCTGTGCGTCAGCCGCACCGTTCGTGACACCGCCGCGCTGCTCGACGCGGTGCACGGTCCAGGCATCGGCGACACGGTGATCGCCCCGGCACCGGTTCGCCCGTACCTCGCCGAGGTCGGCGCCGATCCCGGGCGGCTGCGCATCGGCCTGCTCGATCACCATCCGTTCGGCATGCCGCTGCACCAGGAGTGTGCGGCTGCGGCCCGCAACACCGCCGCGTTGCTGGAATCTCTGGGGCATCACGTCGAGCCCGGGTTTCCGGCAGCGTTGGCCAACCAGGAGTTCGGCCAGAGGTTCACCGCGCTGTGGAGCACGAACATGGGCGTCGCCCTGCAGCGAGTCACCGAGCAGGTCGGCCACGAGCTCGGCGCCGACGATGTCGAGCTGGTCAATGCGACGATGGCCGAGTTCGCCCGCAAGTTCAGCGCCGTCGACTACGCCCAGGCGCTGGCGGCCAACGTCGCTTTCCGGCGCGCCGTGCAGCAGTGGTGGACCGGGAATGGAGATGGCCCCGGGTTCGACCTGCTGCTCAGTCCAACCCTCGGCGAGCCGCCGGCGGCGCTCGGCACCTTCGCCAACGACGCGAACGCACCGANTCAGCTACGTGCCCTTCACCCCTGCGTTCAACTCCAGTGGCCAGCCGGCGATCAGCCTGCCGATGCACTGGACCCCCGACGGTCTTCCCGTCGGGGTGCAACTCGTCGCGGCCTACGGCAGCGAGGACGTGTTGCTGCGCGTGGCCGGGCAACTGGAGCAGGCCCAACCTTGGGGTCACCGCCGCCCGACGATCTGACTCAACTCGATGATCTGAGTCGATCGAGCAACGGGTCGAGTGTCGCGATCGCGTGACATTTGCTTCAGTTCCGAGAAATCTCGCCGAAAGGTTGAACCAGCAGCGCTTCCGCGACGTCTACTGGATGTGACCATGCGCAACGAGACCTCCCGATCAGCACCTGGCATCGACTGGGCCGCGAGCCTCAAACTGGCCTGCGTGTTCAGCCTGTTCGCGGCTACTGCCGCGATGCTGCTGGCCGGCTACGTCGCCGAGACCACGATCGTCGTGCTGGTGATCGTCGCCGGCACGATGGCCAGCTGGTACCAACTCGAGCATCCGGTCACCACGCACCCGGCCCGCGTCCGACACCACTGACACCAGGCTGATGCCCCGGCCACCGGCAACGGTTCGGCCGTGTGCGACGATGCGGTCGATGAAGGTACGCATCGGTTTCGGCTTCGGCGTTCAGACGCGCCTCAACGACGCCGGATTCGCCACCGTGGTCGACGCACTCGAGCGACTCCGCTTCGACAGCCTGTGGCTCAGCGAGCGGCTCGGAAGCGAGGCTCCCGACCCCCTCGTGGCGATGGCCTTCGCCGCCGGCAGGACCACGAGGCTCAAGTTCGGGATGAGCGTGATGGTGCTGCCCGGACGGAACCCGGTCGTGCTCGCCAAAGCGCTCGCCACCCTCGACCGGCTGTCGCAGGGCCGGCTCCTTCCGGCGTTCGGCCTCGGGGTCGCCGACCCCAATGAACAACAGGCCTTCGGCGTCCAACGATCGGAACGAGCGGCGTGGTTCGACGAGAGCATGGCCGTGCTGCGCGCGTGCTGGACCGGCGAGCCCTTCACCCATCACGGCGAGCGCTTCCACTACGACGCCCTCCGCGTTTGCCCGCCGCCGCACCAGCCGCACCTCGACGTGTGGCTCGGCGGCATCGCCCCATCGGAGCTGAGACGCGTCGGCCGCCTCGCCGATGGATGGCTGCCGAGCTTCGTCACTCCGGCCGACGCGGCTCGTGGCCGCGAGACCATCGAATCCACCCTCGCCGAACATGGCCGGTCGATCGACGACGACCACTACGGAGTGCTGATTCCTTACCCTGTTGGCCACGATCGACGCTTTCGTCGCGGTGGGCACGACGAAGTTCGTGGTGCTGCCGCTGGTCGAGCCCTCGACACCCGACGCCTGGGTCGCCCACCTCGAAGAAGCGGCCCCGATCGTGCTCGCCCGCCAAACCTGACGGCTGCCTACGATGACGCCCGTGACGTCGGCACACCACGCGCTCGATTCGTCGGGCGTGCCTCTGCCCGATGGCAGCTGGCCCGACCAGCCCGGCGCCGGTGGCGCGCTCGACATCGTGCGCCGCCTGTGCAACTCGATCAATCGCCAGCACGGCGGTGAGGCTTGGCGCGATGTCGACGAGCTCGGCATGTGGCTGCGCCGCGAGGGCTACGACGTCGGCCGGCTCACGCCCCGCGATCTCGACGAGCTGCTCGCGTTGCGCGACGCGATGTGGCGTTCGATCACCGGCAGGTCGATCGCGCCGCTCGCGTCCGCACTCGAACACCTGCGGTTTCGCCCGGTGGTGGACGACCACGTGCTGCGCCTCGTCGCCGAGGGGTCGATGGCCGACATCGTTGCCGGCAGGCTCGTCGCGGTAGTCGTCGACGCGCAGACGACGGGAGCTTGGGACCGGGTGAAGGCCTGCGCGCAGTGCAGTTGGGTGTTTATCGATGCGTCTCGCAACCGCAGCGGTCGGTGGTGTTCGATGTCGGCGTGCGGTGGTCGCGAGAAGGCCCGGGCCTACCGCGCACGACGACGCACGGGCGGGTCAGGGACCTGACGTCGCAGGGACCGCCGGCGTCTCCTCGCCCACGAAAACGACCTGACCCGTGACCACGCAGGCCTCGTCGGCGGTGCGGCGCATCGGCACCCAGTCGCGCTGATCAGGGACCACGATGAACGGCCGCAGCACGCCGTCGCCGAGATCCACTTGTGCAACGAACTTGTGGGGCTGCTTCACCTCGGCAAGCGCGTGCGGGTCGCAGCGGCTCTCGGTGAAGCGGATCGGCACCTCGCCTACGTCGTCGCCGGCGCCCAGCATGATCACGGGCTCGTCAGCCGCGGTGTCGACCGGTTCGAACGAGTAGGGGATGGTGCCCGAGATGGTGTCGATGGTGATCGTGCCCGTGCCGGCGCCGCGGGTGAGGCGCAGCAGGCCCGCTGTCACCGGCCGGCCGTCGAACTGCTCCTCGTGGAGGTCGGCCCACACGATGGTCACCGACGCGGCGATGAACTGGCGCTGGCAGTCCTCGAGGTACAGGCGACGGGCGAGATGCCATCGGTCGATCACGGGCACCTCGCGTACGGAGCCGTCTTCGAGTCCGAGGAGCACGACGGCATTCTCGGGGGGCGGCATCGTGTCGACCAGCCCGTTGCCCACGCATGTGGCGCCGGGGAACGCAACGGGGAAGTCGATGATCTGGCCGGCGACGATCGTGGAGTCGCGTGGCGTCACCGGCGTCGTGTAGCCATCCCACACGAACTGCACGGAGGACACCTCGAAACGTTCGTCGGTGTCGTTGACCATCTGCACCTGGAACTGTCCCTTGGCGGGATCCTCGCGGTTCTGCTGTGGCACGGCGACCAACAGACCCGGCGGGATCGGGATC
>VFMC01000426.1 GCA_006515795.1 Acidimicrobiaceae bacterium
CGACGCGGCCGGCAACGTCCTCAGCCGCACCGACCCGATCGGCGGCGTGACGCGCTTCAGTTACGACTCCTTCAACCGGAAGCTCTCGGAGACCGATCCCACCGGCGCGGTGAAGAGCTGGACCTACGACAACCGCGGAGACCTGATCACGGTCACCGACCAGCTGGGCCGCACCGGCACGCTCGAGTACGACGACACGCGCCGTCTGGTGCGCATCACGAACAACCTCGGGGCCCAGCGTACGCTCGAGTACGACGCCGAGAACCGGCTGACCGCCAAGTCCGACTTCCGTGGCAACCGCACGCTCTATCAGCACGACGCCTGCGGCAACGTCACCCAGGAGACCGACCCGCTGAGCGGCTATCTGCGCTTCGAGTACGACGAAGAGAACCGGCTGACGCGGGTCACCAACAAGCGCGGCGGCGTGACGCAGATGACGCTCGACCACGCCGGCCGGGTGCTGACCTCGACCGATCCCGGGGGGCGGGTGACGCGGCATACCTACGACGGCCGGGGTCTCGAGGCGACGATGGTCGACGCGCGAGGCCTCACCTCGACCTACGAGTACGACGCCCGCGGGCTGCGAATCCGAACGACCAACGGCGGCGGCGTGATCACGAGGGTCGAGTTCGATGGTTTCGGCAATCCGACGCGGCTGCTCGACTCGCTGGGAGTCTCGCAGGTCACCTCCTACGACGCGTTGAACCGGGTCTCTTCGTTGACCGACGGGTCGGGCGCGACGGTGCGTACCGTCTACGACGCTCGGGGAAAGGGCATCCGGACCCTGAACGCGGCGGGCACCGACGTGTCGTTCACCTTCGACGGGGCGGGCCACCTGCTCACCCAGACCGACAAGCTCGGCCGCCGGACCGTGATGGAGTACGACGCCGCGGGCGATCGCACCCGTGTCACCGCCCCGGACGGCACGATCACACAGTTCGTCCACGACGCCGAGGGTCGCGTCACGAGCCGGATCGACCCGGGTAACAGAACTACGACGTTTACCTATGACGCCGACGGCAACATGCTGACGCGGACCGACCCTGACGCCGGCGTGACGACCTGGGTCTACGACGCTCTGGGTCGAGTCACTTCGAAGACCGCGCCCGACGGCCGGCGCATCACGATGCAGTACGACGCGCAGGGCAACCCGACCAACGTCGTGGCCACCGACGCAAGTTCAACCGCGCTCTCGAACCTCACCTTCACCTATGACGCCAACGCCCGCGTCACCCGGATCGTGACGGCGGCCACCGTTGCCCAGCCCGGCACAACCGTCAACTTCACCTACGACGGCAACGGGAACCGGACGAGCTTCACGACGCCAGACTCCCGCACGATCTCCTGCACTTACGACGGCGCGAACCGGCTGACCGCGGTCGACTGGCCCGGCGGCGCGGCCAACGAGCTGACCTGCACCTACTCGGCGGGCAACCTGCGCTCGAGCGTGCAATTCGGACCGAGCGTGAACAGCAGCTTCAGCTACGACACCGGCGGCCGGCTGCTGGCCTCGGTGCACCGCACCGGCGCCACCACCCTGCTCGCGTTCGGCAACCGGACCGACGCCGAGGATCGCCTGGTCAGGGAAACGATGGCGGGCGGCGACACCCGCAACCTGACCTACACGACGGGCGGCGAGCTGTCGGGCGCCGACCACCCGGCCTCGGAGGCCGCTAACGTCGATGAGAACTTCACCTACGACGCGAACGGCAATCGCACGAGCGGCGGCGCCACCTACGATGCCAGGGGGCTGCTGACCGGCGACGCGACCTACACGTATGCCTACGATCAGACCGGCCGGCTCACGCAACGCACCGCCCGCTCCGGCGGCGCGGTCACGGCCTACGGCTACGACGGGGAGGGCCGGCTGACGCGAGTCCAGT
>VFMC01000041.1 GCA_006515795.1 Acidimicrobiaceae bacterium
GCACCAGCATGCTGGTCGACGCCTCACGTCCCGTTCCCCACGACCTCGTCGAGCGGCTGTGCACGCTGGCCCAATGGGCGCCGAACCACAAGCGCACCTGGCCGTGGCGGTTCGCGGTGGTGGAGGGCGAGGCTCGCTCCGCGCTCGGCAACCTGATCGCCGACGCGATGCAAGCGCGAGACGATCCCCCGGAGAAGGTCGCCAAGACCCGCGGCAAGTACCTGCGCGCGCCGATGACGATCGTGGTCGGTACAGCCGAGGGCGACTCGCCATTGCGCACGGCCGAGAACCGCGACGCAGTCGCCGCCGGCATCCAGAACCTGATGCTCGGTGCAACAGCCGCAGGCCTCGCCACCTACTGGAGCTCGTGCCCGAAGGGCGCCAACGACGTTGTGGCCGCCTTCGTCTCGTTCGATCCGGGCACGTTCGTGACGGCCCTCGTCTACATCGGGTGGGCGTCGGGTGAGGTGAGCGCGCCCGAGCGTCCGGCGGCGGCGATCACGTTCGTGCGCTGACCCGCCGTCGAACCGGATCAGGCCACGTGCTCGCGGGCGGGGAGCGCCTCGATCACGTTGACCCACCCCTCGCCGAGCGCACCGCCGCCATCGGGGCCGCCGCCGGCAACGCCTGCAACGCCGGCGACGCCGGACGGATGAACTCGTCCGAGAACCCTCACGTGTGCCCGTTGCAACAGGGCGATCGCCACAACATCGCCCACCTTGAGGCACTCGGCGATAGCCCCGTCGAGCACCGTCGCGGCTGCCTCGGCGTCGCCGAGCGCACCATGTGCACCGGCGGCGGCAACCGCGGTGATGGCGCGGTCGAGGTAGGTGGAACCGCCGACCGACTCGACCGCTGCCGCCTGACGCAACGCTCCCTCGGCGTCGCCGGCGAGCGCCAGCACCAACGCTGCCGCCACGTGCGCGAAGGGGTGTTCCGACCCGTGGTCGACGATGACGTCGAGCGCGGCCATCGCCTCGTCGAGGTTGCCAAGCTGAGCATTGGAGATCGCCCTCACGGCGACCGCCTCGATGGTGCCGGCGCCGCCCGGCACCATGTGTTCGGCGACGCGGTCGAGGGCGTCGAGGGCGACTCGTGGCTCACCGCGATGGATCGCCGCACCGGCGACGGCGAGCAGCGGAACCGGACCCGCTGGTGATGCGTCGGCGAGTGCCAGCAGTTCTTCGGAGCTCCGCTGCGCCGCCGCCCCGCGGCCAAGCGCCACCTGGGTTCGGACCAGCGCCGACAGTGCCTGCACGATCCCGAACTTGTCGCCCAGGCGCCGGAACCGGTTGCGCGCCTGTTCGGCGAACACGAGGGCCTCGTCGAGGTTGCCCGACCACAGTCGCAGGTTGGCCATGAGGGTCTGCATCATGGCCGCAGCCCAGTCGTCGCCGCGCTCGGTCGCCTCGGCCCCGACGATGCTGGCGAGGTCTTCGGCGTCGCTGAACCGGCGCTGGAAGAAGCGCACGAAGGCGAGCAACCCGAATGCCCAGCCGACGCCGTTGCGATCGCCGAGGCGGCTCAGCGTGTCGGCCGCGCTGTGCAGCCGCTCGTCGGCCAAGGCGAGATCACCCGAGAGGAACGACAGCCAGGCGCGGTGCTGCTCGACGTAGGCGAGACCCCGTTCGTCGCCGAGCTTGCGGTACTCGGCCTCGGCCTCACCGAGGAACCACTCGGCATCGACGTGCGAGCCTCCGAACAGCTCGATGAAACCGCGCTGGCGAAGCGCATCGGCCAGCTGTTCGGTTTCGCCGGCACTGCGCAGCAGCTCGATGCTGAGGCCGAGCTCGGACCTCGCCTGCACCTGATCGCCGTGGAGGTGATGGATCGAACCGAGCAGCTTGCGGGCCGCGCCTTCGAGCTCGATGTCGTGACGAGCGACCGCGTCGGCGAGGATCGCGTCGAGGTCGGCGCGCGCCTGGGGGTAGTCGCGGAGCTCGATGAGACCGGCGCACCTGGACAGCATGAGCCGCATGCGTTCCAGCGAGTGGGATGGGTCGTCGTCGAGGAGATCGATGGCGCGGCTGGTGTGGCGCACCAACGATCGCTGGCTGCCGGTCTGCCGCGCCCGTTCTGCAGCGGCCATCAGATACCGGAGGGCGTCGGCGCGGATCGTTGCCGGCACCATCTCGACGGCACCGATCTCGTCGACGAGCTCGGCCGCCGAGGCGGCGTGATGGGCAAGGTCGTCGAGCGCCGACGGCGAGTACTTGGCCAGGGATGCCGCAACGCCCGCGTGGCGTTGCGCCCGCGCTGCCTTGGTGAGGGTCTGGTAGGTGGTCTCCCGCACCGAGTCGCTACGGAACCGCCACCGTTGCCCATCGACCTCGAGGAAGCCCTTGGCATCGAGCTGGGCCAGCTTGGATCGGTCGAAGGTCTGCCCCATCGCGGTGCCGAAGCGCTCGAGCGACACGATGCTGCCGGTGAGGCCGAGCGTCGCCGCATTGTCGAGCACTTGCCGCTCGAGCGCGGAGAGCTGATCGAGGCGGGCGGCGATGAGCGCGCGGAGCGAGTCGGGCAGTTCGCTCGATGGCCCTTCCTCGGCGACCACGCCGGCCAGCTGCTGCAAGAACAGTGGGTTGCCGCCGCTGCGATCGAACAACGCACCGAGCAGACGCTGGTCGGTGGCACCGGTGTCGACCACCTCGCTGAGCAGCTCGAGCGCCAGCTCGTCGCTATCGGCGCGGGTGAGTGGACTGATCGTCGGCTGGCGGCCACACCACGTCGATGCCCGGCCGCATCGAGGTGACCAGCACGAACGGCTGCCGATTGATCGTCGAGACGAGGTGCCTGAGCACGTCGATCACAACCGGGTCGGCCCAGTGCAGGTCGTCGATCCACAGGATCAGCGGGGTCTTCTCGCAGCGCAGCTCGATGACCCTGGCGACGATGCGGTTCACCAGATCGCGCCTCGCCGGCGGCTCGAGCCGGTCGAGGTCGGACTCGTATCCGAGCAGGTGGAGGAACACCTCGGTGGCGCTGGCGGCCTCGCGCGCCGAAGACTCGGCCTGCAACAGGAGCTCGGCTTTGGCGTTGGCCCTGCTGCGGACATCGTCGGCCGACAGCGATGGGTCGAGCCCGAGGTGGCTCACCAGCGCCATGGCGACGGGCGACCACACGTTGGCCTCGCCGTAAGGCGCACAGGAACCCTCGAGCACGGTGGCCGAGCCGAAGCCGATGTCGTCGAGCGTGCCGAGCAACTCGTCGATGAGCCGACTCTTGCCGACGCCGCTCTCGCCGACCACGTTGAGCAACAGGCTCCTGCGATCGCGCATGGCAAGACCCAAGGCGGCCCGGGCAAGGGCGAGCTCGCCGTCGCGTCCCACCAACCGGAGATCGGTGCGGCGTTGCCTGGCGCCCGGTGGCACGAGGGTGTCGACGGCGAGCCAGGTGGTGATGGAGTGCTCGCGCCCGCGGGGCTGCAGCTCGGTGGGTGCGCCGTACTCGATGACGTCGGCGGTGAGCGCGAACGTGGCCTCACCCACCAGCACCCCGCCCGGTGGGGCTTCAGCCTGCAGGCGCGACGCAGTGTTCACGACATCGCCCATGGCCGTGTAGTCGGTGCCGGCCAGGGTGCCGACGAGAACTTCGCCGGTGTTGATGCCGATGCGCATCTGCAGCGCGTGATCGGGGCTCGATGCAGCGACGAGCTCGGCGAGCGTCTGCTGCATCCGCAGGCCGGCGCGCACGGCGCGCTCGGCATCGTCCTCATGGGCGACGGGAGCACCGAACAGCGCGAGGATGCCGTCGCCGAGCAGCTTGTCGACACGGCCGCCGAAGGCTGTGACGTCGTCGACCAACCGCTCGAAGGCACCTTCGATGAGGCGCTTCACCTGCTCGGGGTCGAGGAGCTCGGCCAGGGCGGTGAAACCGACGATGTCGCCGAACAGAACCGTGACCACGCGACGCTCCTCGGTCTGGGTGGCCACGACGGCATGCCCGCACGCCGAGCAGAAACGCGCCGCGGCCTCCATCGGGGCGGCACACGAGGGGCATTGGATCACCCTGTGAGCGTACGGCAGATCAGCCGCCAGACGGACGTCGTTTCACACCGCCCGGAGTAGGTTCGAGGCGATGACCAGGCCCCGACCAGTGCGCTGGCTCCGCGATCACCCTCGCGGCGCCGATGCGTTGCTGGCGGGCCTGCTCGCGGCGATGTCGGTGCTGTTGCACCTCACGATCAGCGATCCCGATCTCGCCGACCCGACGACGATCGGCGTCGTGCTCGCCGTGGCCGGGGCGGCGCCGCTCGCTCGGCGACGACAAGCGCCCGAGGTCGTGCTCGCCGCCACCCTTTCGATCCAGCTGATCAATGAGATCAACGACTGGATCGGCTCGGGGTGGGTGGCGGTGCTGATCGCCGCCTACTCGGTCGGCACCATCAGGGCGGGGCGCGCGCTCTGGTGGGTCGGCGGGCTGGCCACCACGACTGTTGCCGGGGTCATCACGGTCGGCATCGCCGTTGACGACGTGCCGTGGCAGGCGCTGCTCACCACCCCGGTGCTGTTCGTGTCGGCATTCACGCTCGGCGACAACATGCGCCGGCGTCGTGAGCGGGCCACTGAGTTGATCGAGAGAGCCGAGCGTGCCGAGCGTGAGCGCGAGCTGCTGGCCCATCAGCAGGTGCAGCTCGAACGCACCCGCATCGCCAGGGAGCTCCACGACGTGGTTGCCCACAGCGTGAGCGTGATGGTGATCCAGGCCGGCGCGGCCCGCCGGCAACTCGCGTCGAATCCCGACCGTGCCCACGAGGCTCTCGAATCGATCGAGTCAACCGGCCGCGAGGCGATGAGCGAGATGCGGCGGATCCTCGGTGTTCTGCGTAGCGACGATCAGGCAGCGAACCTCGCACCACAGCCGTCGCTCGTCACGCTCGACGACCTCGTCGCCGCGTCCGCCGACCTGCCGGTCACGCTCACGATCGCGGAGGGGCTGCCACCGGTCCCGACGGCGATCGAGGTGAGTGCGTACCGCGTGGTGCAAGAGGCGCTCACCAACGTTCGTCGCCACGCCGGGAAGGTGCGACAGGTAGCGGTTCGGGTGTCGATCGCCGACGGGCGACTGGTGATCGAGGTGGTCGACGATGGTCGCGGGGTGAGCGCCGCCGCGGCGACCGACGCGCAGACGCGCCAGGTCGCCGGTGGTGGCGCAGGTGGTGGAGGCGCCGGTGGTGGAGGCGCTGGTTATGGTCTCACCGGAATGCGCGAGCGCGTCAGCATGTTCGGCGGCGATCTTGTCGCTGGAGAGCACCGGGGCGGCGGTTGGCGCGTCCGGGCGACGTTCCCGCTGCCGTCGTCGCCGGCCGATCAGGCGTCCAACGTCGAGCCGGCGGAGCGAGCTCGATGATCCGCGTGATGCTCGTCGATGACCAAGCCATGGTTCGTGCCGGTTTCCGGATGATCATCGAGAGCGACCCCGAGCTCAACGTGGTCGGCGATGCCGCCGACGGCCGCGAGGCCATCGAGCTGGCCCAGCGGTGCCGGCCCGACGTGGTGCTGATGGACGTGCGGATGCCCCGCGTCGACGGCATCGAGGCAACCGCGGCGATCACGGCGATGCCAGAGGCCCCCCGGGTGCTGATGCTCACCACGTTCGATCTCGAGGAGTACGTCTACGCCGCGTTGCGCGCCGGGGCGAGCGGCTTCATGCTCAAGGACGCCCCTGCCGAACAGCTTCTCGACGCGATCAGGGTGATCCATCGCGGCGACGCGCTGCTCGCACCATCGATCACGCGCATGTTGATCGCCGAGATCGCTGTGCGCCCAGCTCGGGACGCCACGCTGACGCCTGGCCTCGACGAGCTCACCGAGCGCGAGCTCGACGTGATGCGCCTGGTCGCCCGCGGCCTGTCCAACAGCGAGATCGCCGAATCGCTCTTCCTCGGAGAGGCCACCGTGAAGACGCACGTGGGCCGGATCCTCGCCAAGCTCGGGGTGCGCGATCGCGTTCAGGCCGTGGTGGTCGCCTACGAATCCGGCCTCGTCACCCCCGGCGCCGACCCCTGACCCCGAATCTTGTCGGTCTCGACACGCCAGACCTGTTCGGACCGACAAAGTTGGGGGGGGATTCATCCTGGAGGGTGACGAGGATCCGCCCAGCAGTGGAGCCGGATCGCGGCCATGTGCGGTACAACTGCTGGCATGACGATGCCTCCCCCCACCACGACCGGCTCCGCCACCGATACCGCCGTGCTCAGCGCGGCGGCCGGCGCCGTCGATGCCACGAAGATCTACGGCAAGGACGACAGCGAGGTGCGCGCCCTCGACGGTGTGACCGTGGCGTTCGAGGCCGGCAGGTTCGCCGCGATCATGGGACCCTCGGGTTCCGGCAAGAGCACGCTCATGCACTGCCTCGCCGGGCTCGACACGCTCACCAGCGGAGCCGTCTACATCGGCGACACCTACCTCGCGGCACTCGGCGACAAGCAGCTCACCGAGCTGCGCCGCACCGCCGTCGGTTTCATCTTCCAGGCGTACAACCTGGTTCCCACGCTGACGGCGCTCGAGAACATCACCCTGCCGCTGCTGCTCGGCGGGCAGAAGGGCGACAAGCAGTGGATCGACCGGGTCATCGACACGGTCGGTCTGCGGTCGCGCCTCACCCACCGACCGAGCGAGCTCTCCGGCGGCCAGCAGCAGCGAGTCGCCGTGGCGCGGGCCCTGGCCAGCAAGCCCACGATCATCTTCGCCGACGAGCCGACCGGCAACCTCGACAGCCGCACCGGTGCGGAGATACTCGAGTTCATGCGCCTCGCGGTGCGCGAGTTCGGGCAGACCATCGTGATGGTCACCCACGATCCGGTGGCCGCCAGCTACAGCGACCGGGTGATCTTCCTGGGCGACGGACGCATCGTCGACGAGATGGCCGACCCGACCGCCGACCGGGTGCTCGACCGCCTGAAGCACTTCGGGGAGTGAGGGCACCATGTTCCGAATCGCACTGAAGAACACCCTCGCCCGCAAGGGCCGCCTGCTGCTCACATCTCTCGCGGTCATCGCCGGCTGCGCGTTCCTGAGCGGCGTGTTCGTGTTCAGCGACACCATCCGCGGCAGCTTCGACCGCATGTTCGCGAGCGCGTTCGAGAACATCGACGCGTACGTCCGCTCCTCCAACGTGATCGAAGGCGACTTCGGCGCCGAGAGCCGCGACCGCCTCACCGTCGAGGTGATCGACGAGGTTCGCGCCCTCCCCGGCGTTGCCGAAGCCGAAGGGGATGTGAACGGCTTCGCCCGCATCGCCACTGCCGACGGCACCGTGATCGGCCAGGACGGCCCACCGAAGTTCGGTGGTGTGTACATCGATTCGCCGAGCTCGCCATGGCGCCTGGCCGAGGGGCGGGCAGCGTTAGGTCCCGGCGAGACGGTGATCGATCGACAATCGGCGAAGGACGGTTCCATCGCCCTCGGCGACCAGGTCGAGGTCACGACCTTGACTGGAGTCCGCCAGTTCACGGTGGTGGGCATCGCCACCTTCGCCGGTTCCGACACCTCTGGCGGCGCCACCTGGGCGATGTTCGATCTCCACACCGCCTCCGAGTTCGTGCTCGGCGAGCCCGGCAAGATCGACTCGGTGATCGTGGTCGGCGACGGTTCGGTCACCGACGAGCAGCTCGCGACATCGATCGAGGAGGCCTTCGCGGGCCGCGACATCGAGGCGCTCACCGGTGCCGAGATCACCGAGGAGAACCAGAGCGCGATCGCCGAAGGGCTCAGCTTCTTCACGATCTTCCTCACCATCTTCGCGGCGATCTCGCTGTTCGTCGGCAGCTTCATCATCTTCAACGTGTTCAGCATCAGCGCGGCCCAGCGCCAGCGCGAGAACGCTCTGCTGCGCGCCGTCGGCGCCAGTCGTGCCCAGGTCACCAGGGTGATGTTCACCGAGGCGTTGGCCGTCGGTGTGCTCGGCGGCGTGCTCGGCTTCGCCGGCGGTCTGGGCCTGGCCATTCTGATCATCAAGCTGCTCGAAGCCGCCGGTTTCGGGCCATCGGAGACGTCGCTGGTGGTCAACCCGTCGGCCTTCGTGATCACGCTGATCGTCGGAGTTGTGGTCACGCTGATCTGCGCGATCGTTCCCGCCGTCCGGTCGGGTCGGGTCCCACCACTCGCAGCGATGCGCGACGTTGCGGTCGACCACTCTGGCGTCAGCCGCGGCCGCTTGGTGACCGGCTTCGTGTTCCTCGCCGTCGCCGCCGGTGGAACAGCGCTCGGCCTGCGCAGCGACGCGATCTGGCTCGTACCAGCGGTCGTCGGGTTGTTCGTCGCGCTCGTGGTGCTCGGACCGCTCGTGGCGAGCCCCTTCTCACGGGGCATCATCAAGCCGTTCGGCGGCACCCGCCGGGTGACCACCGAGATCGCCGGCCGCAACGCGGCCACCAGCCCGAAGCGCACCGCGCTCACCGCCGGCGCCCTCGCCATCGGCCTCGCGCTGGTGATCTTGGTCTCCACGCTCGGCTCGTCGCTGAAGAGCTCGATCCGCGAGTCGATCGGCGAGCAGTTCACCGGCGACTTCGCCGTCAGCACCAGCGACAACGAAGGCTTCGGCGGGCTGCCGACCACCATGGTCGACGAGCTCAACGAACTGCCGGAGGTGCAAGACGCGGTCGGCATCGGTGTGAACCTGCTCAGCCTCCTCGAGGACGGACAGCCATCTGGCAAGAGCGTGCTCACCGTCGACCCCGAACGCGCCGAGGGTCTGTTCGACCTTCCCTTCGTCGCCGGAGGATGGAGCGAGCTCGATGGCGACGGCATCCTGATGTCGAGCGACAAGGCCGATCGCGATGGTCTGGTCAACGGCGACACCGTGACCGTCGTGCTCCAGGACGGAACCCCGCGCGACCTCGCCATCGTCGGGGTGTTCGACTCCCACGACTTCGGCAACCTCATCGTCAGCCGCGAGCTCTTCGCCGAACAGGACACCGACCTGTTCGACGTGCAGGTGCTGGTGCAGTCCGCGCCCGAGCTGTCCACCGAGCAGGCCGAGGCCGCGATCCGCACCGTCACCGATCGCTACCCAACCAGCAAGGTGCAGACCCGCGAGGAGTTCATCGACGACCAGACCAAGCAGGTCGACGGCTTCCTCAACTTCATCTACGCGCTGCTGCTGCTGTCGATCATCATCGCCATCTTGGGCATCGTCATCACGCTGTGGCTCGCGGTGTGGGAGCGGCGCCGCGAGCTCGGCCTCGTTCGGGCGATCGGCATGACCCGCGGCCAAACAGCGGTGAGCACGATGGTGGAGGCGATGATCACTGCCGTGCTCGGCGCGGTGATGGGTACCGGACTAGGCGTGGCGCTCGGCTGGATCGTGGTGAAGGCGCTATCGGATCAGGGTCTCAACACCTTCAGCGTCGCCCCGATCGCCATCGCCTTCTTCGCGGTCGTTGCCCTGTTCCTGGCACTGCTCGCGTCGCTGATCCCCGCGTGGAAGGCATCGCGGGCCGACATCCTGCAGGCGATCGCCACCACCTGATGGGCCACCCGCGCGAGGATGACCGCACCATGACGAGCGGATACTCCGGAACGCCCCTTCCCAAGAAGCTCGGCATCGTCGGCGATGCGATCTTCACCGTTCGCCATGCGCCCGATGGGTTCGCCATCACCCTCGGCGACATCGGCGATGCCGTGTGGCAGCAGTCGCTGCTGGCCCCGCTCGACGTGGTGATCGCCTTCCATCGCCAGCGCAGCGCGTTGGCCACCGAATGGCCGAAGCTCACCGCCGCGGTGGAACCCGACGGGGCGGTGTGGGTGGCATGGCCGAAGAAGGCGTCGGGCGTGCCCACCGACATCACCGAGGACGTACTGCGCGCCCAACTGCTGCGCACCGGCTGGGTCGACAACAAGGTGTGCGCGATCGACGAGGTGTGGAGCGGGTTGCGCTTCGTGCTCCGCAAAGAACTTCGTCGGCCGAAGGACAACGCCAAGCGCGGCAGGTGACGGGCGAGAGCTCGGCTTGGCGTTGGTTCAGCCGGCCAGCGGATCGTTCCGTCGCCACGGGAGCTGGCTGAGGAACTGCGCCGCCGCCGGGTGCGGATCCATCTCGCGGCTCTCGTCGGTGACGACGGGTGCCGCAACGAACGGCGAGCGCCACACCTGACACCCGGGACACCAGTAGAGGAGGTGCGCGTGATCGCCGGAACGGCACACGTGGATCGTGTCGCCGCACCGTGCGCACGGCTGACCGTTGCGGCCATAGACATCGAGCTCGGCCGGCGGAGCGGCCAGGCGCGCTGGTTGCGCAGTGGGCGTGACATCGACTTGGTGCACGTGGGCACGCACGAGCGATGCCGCGGCGACGATGACGTTGGCACAGTCGGCGCCGTCGAGCGACGAGACCGTGGCGAACGGGTGCAGCGCGCAGGCCCACAGGGCCTCGCATCGATAGACGTTGCCGACGTTGCGGGCGACGTGCTCGTCGAGCAGCGCCTCGGCCACCGAGGCATCCTGGTCGTGGTAGTGGTACAGCCGGTTGATGCTCTCGTCGAGGTCGGCCTCGGGGCGGCACAGCTCGGGACCGAGCGGACCGAAGCCGGGATGCCGTGAGCGATCGAACTGCCGGTACGTCTCCACCACCGGTGCGCCGAAGCACACGGCCAGCCACTGATCGGTGTGGATCTCGACCCTCATCTGCGACACGGACTCGCGCCAGCGATCACCTTGCCGGTAGAGGTGCCACGAGCCGTTGCTGCGGCGCATGTGGGTGTGCAGCACCAGGCCGTCGTCCCACACGATGTCGAGTTGCCTTCCGTGGCTCTCCACTCGCTCCACGACGCGACCGGCCGACGGCTGGGGGCCCACGAGGCGCGGCGCCTCGAACCGGGTGATCGGCTTGCCGGCCAACGCTGTCCGCAGGGCGGCTGCCGCTCGGTGGACGGGATCCCCCTCAGGCACGTCCGCGATTTTAGGTTCGTCGCCGCCGCCGATCGCGCGATACCCCGCGACCGCGCGGCAGCTAGCGTGCCCAGCGTGGTCGGAGCGAGCCCAGCAGAGCACGAGACCACCGACTCGGAAACAGGCGCGGACGCCGACGGCGTGGTCGGCGCCGATGCCGGCTACGCCGGCGAGGTCGAGGATGGTCGACGACGAAACCTCGGTCGTTGCACCGGCCCTACCCCGCGTCGCTCCGAGGGTGGCGTCGCGGCGCCGCACCCGCCGATGACACCGGTCCCGCGATCGCCGGCTCGTTCGGCGACGACGGCCCCTACGGGGCGCCGCGCCCTGGCCGGTGTCGCGGCGATCGCCGGCGCATGGCTGTCGATCGTGTCACCTGTACTTGCCGACACGCCTGCACAGCCCGACCCGGTTTCCGACCCGCGACTGCTCGAGGCGATCGGCGACGCACCGAGCCCGTCGTCGCCGATCACCGTCGAGCTCGTCACCGACGACACCGCGGTGGCACGCCGGCAGGCGATCGCCCTCGGTGGCGTGATCACCGGCTCGGTGCCCGGTGCCGTGGTGCAGGTGTCGATCCCGGCCGCGAAGGTGCAGGCGCTGGCCTCCGCGTCGGCGGTGGAGCACGCCCGGGCGCCACTCATCGCCAACCGGCCGGCCGCGATGCAGGCCGAGTTCGGTCCGGTCACCGGCGAGAACGTGGCCGCGATCAATGCCGACGACTGGCACGCGGCCGGCATCACCGGAGCCGGCGTGAAGGTGGGCATCGTCGACTTCTTCGACCTCGCCCTGTGGAACCCGGCCGAGCACGGCCCGCTCCCCGACGCGGCACATCACTTCTGCCTCGACAGCTCCGGTTCCGATTTCTGCCCGGCTGCCGGCGTTGTCGGCGAGGAGCACGGTGTCGCCGTGGCGGAGGTGATCAAGGACATGGCGCCTGGCGCCGAGCTGTACCTGGCCACGGTCGGCACTGTCACCGACCTGCGCACCGCGATCGACTGGTTCGCCAACAGCGGAGTAGCGATCATGACCCGCTCGCTCGGCGCGGCCTACGACGGTCCCGGCGACGGTACCGGCCCGCTCGCCGCAGCCGTCGACTACGCGGCCGCCAAGGGGATCACCTGGTTCAACTCGGCCGGCAACGACGCGGCCGGCAGCTACGGCCGTTTCACCGACGGCGTGGATGCGAGCGGGTTCGTCGACTTCTTCAACGGTCCGGGGGTGGACACCACGCTCGCCATCCAGAAGCACCTCGGCGGGTTTCAGACCTGCCTCGGGCTCGACGGCGTGCGCTGGTCGGACTTCGGGAAGGCCCCGGGCCAGGTCACCGACTACCGCATCGAGATCCTGGTGAACGGCTTCGTGAAACAGGTCGTCGACGCCAACCAGGCGGCCGGAGCGCCACCCATCGAAGGCCAGGACGTGGTC
>VFMC01000042.1 GCA_006515795.1 Acidimicrobiaceae bacterium
GCCAGGCCGGCGACGAGCAGGCCCGGCCCGACGAAGAACCATGGGAAGAGCGAGAACTTCGGCATCGCATCGACGGCCTCGAAGTTGTCGAGGTTGTCGGCCATCGCCCCGATCATCGGCGCGAAGTCGCCCACGATCGTCGGCCAGTTCTCGGAGAGCTCGGAGACCGATGGATACGCAGACGAAGCAGGGGCGATCGGCCCGGCGATCTCGGCCGCGAACGGTACGGTCAAGTTGCGCAACTGGCCCTCTGCCGCCCCGATCGTGATGAAGTAGCCCTGCACGTTCTGAACCCGCTGACGGACCATCATCGGCCGGAAGTCGTCGATCATGTCGGCCCCCTTCGGGGCCCTGGTGAACATCTGGAACACCGCGGGTGCGAGCACCACGGCCATACCCAGACAGGCCAGCACCAGCAGCAACCGGCGACTGTTGGCGCCACTCCGCAGCGCGGCCACGCCGACCCCGGCGATCATCAGGCCCGGAAGAACGAAGAACCAGGGGAACAGCGGGAACGGTGGCAGCGCGGCGACGGCCGCGTAGTTCTCGAGGTTCCGGTCGATCGTGTCGACGAGATCTGCCATGTCCGGGCGGATCGTGGTCGCCCACGTGTCGTTGAGGGTCGCCACACTCGGGAAGCGGGCACGGTAGCCGGCGTCATCGACCTCGCCCGAGCCGACGACGTAGGGTTGCAGCACCGTGCGCGACTCGGCCTCGGCCCGGTCGATCTGGTCGAGGTAGCCACGGAAGGCTTCCGCCCGTTGCGACGTCATGTACGGGGCGAAGTCGGTGATCATCTCTCCGCCCTTGGGGGCGCGGGTGAACATCTGGAACGCAACCGGCGCCGCAGCCAACCCGAGGCCGACCACTACGGCGGCGATGACGGGCGCCCGTCTCACCGCGCGCTTCGCTTCGATGTGCCTTGCGACCACCACTTCATCGGGCCCCTCCCAATGTGAGTCCCTGCGAACGTGCGCACATGGTCCCCCACGCATTGGCGGTCGTCAAGCCCTTTCGCGGCGATCTTGGCGCGAATGTTCGCGCCGATCAGCGAAGAGGCTCTTGACGCGCGCCCACATTCTTGGTCATATGAGCATGCTCGCATATCCGGGGGGAAGCGGGCGGGGAAGGTTGGAAGCAGTGATCGATGCCGGGAGTGCATTGTTGAAGGCGCCGGCGGTCGCCGGGTTTGCCGACGTGCCGTTCGCCGAGAAGCAGCGTCTCGTCGACGAGGTCATGGCCGACATGCGGTATCCCGACTACCTCTACGGCTGCTACGAGTGCGGCATCTGCGTGGCCGCTTGCCCGTCGGCCCGGTTCTACGACTTCAGCCCCCGGCGCATCGCTCAGGCGTCGGCGCGCGAAGACGTCGAGTTGATGTACCAGCAGATGGAGGAAGACATCTGGGAGTGCTCGCAATGCTTCTCGTGCGTCCGCTGCCCGCGTGGCAACAACCCCGGCGGGATCATCACCATCATGCGCGAAGTCGCGGTCAACAACGGTCTCGGTTCAGCCCGCAAGGCGTTGGAGGGCTACACCCGGATCATCTACAAGATCATGTCCACCGGCACCCAGGTCTCGCCTGACATGTTGCAACCAGATGCCTTCCCCGACTGGGGCCCCGAGGTGAAAGACGTCTCGGAGAACCTCGACGTCTGGCGCCGGATGCTTCCTCCGGAGACGATGCACACCACCTCCACAGGATGGGACGTCGACCCGCGCACGCTGATCGAGCTGTACCTGATCTGGTTCGAGACCGGGGCACTCGACATGATCAAGAAGGTCGACGAAGGCCTCCACATGATCCTCGAAGAGGTCATGGAGGAGCGTCTCGAGGAGGAAGGGATCGAACGATGACCATTCCCGTGCAGCTGCTGTTGAAGAAGAAGGAGCACTTCGAGCGAGACGAGCATCACGTGCCGAGCGACTTCCACGAGGAGCTCTTCCGACTCGAGGCCGAGGGTGAGTGGGTCGTCCAGCGCGTGCCCGAGCCCTACATCGAAGTCGCCACGAAGTACGGCCGACCGAAGAAGATCCCGGTCGCCGGGATGTGGCACCACAAGTCCTGCGGGCAATGCGGCCACATCCCCGGGTACTCCACGTCGATCTACTGGGTGATGCGCAGGCTGGGCATCGACTACAACGACCCGCGCGACCAGACGTCTTGCACGGCGTGGAACTACTACGCCAGCGCCACCTCGAACGCGGCTGCCCAGGCTGCCGTCGCCTTGCGCAACTTCTCCGCCGCGTACGAGACCGGCTACTTCCCACTCATCCACTGCGGCACCTCCTACGGCCACTACAAGGAGGTCCGCGAGGAGCTGCTGCATCACCCGGCGCTACGAGCCCAGGTGCGCTCCGTGTTGGGCAAGCTGGGCAAGCAGATGGTGATGCCCGAGGAGATCATCCACTACTCGGAGTGGTTCTATGCGATGCGCGACCGGATCGCCGCGGCGCAGGTGCTCGACTTCTCCGGGATCGCCGTCACCGTGCACCCGGCCTGCCACTACTACAAGCTCGTCGAGGGGGACGCGATCTACGATCCCGACATCTATGGCGGGCAGCGCACCGCGATCGTCACGGGGTTGGTGCAGGCGCTCGGCGCCGAGGTGCGCACCTACTCCACCTGGTTCGACTGCTGCGGGTTCGGGTTCCGGCACATCCTCGTCCAACGCGACTTCACCCGTTCCTTCGCCACCCAACGCAAGATCGAGGTGATGAAGGAGGAGGCCAACCCCGATGTCGTGCTCACCCACGACACAGGCTGCGTCACCACCCTCGACAAGAGCCAGTTCGCCGCCCAGGCACACAACAAGAACGTCGGCGTGCCCGTGATGTCCGAGGCCCAGTTCGCCGCACTGGCGATGGGCGCCCACCCTTACAAGGTCTGCCAGCTCCACTGGCACTCCACCGACTACCGGCCGCTGCTGGAGAAGATGGGGATCGACTGGCGCGAGGCCTGGGCGGAGTTCGAACGCGATGCCGACAAGTTGCGCAGGGGCGATCAGCAGTTCCTGACATGGGAAGACGTCGACGCATGAACCAACCAAACAAGACCCGGGAGATCACATGGTGACCAACTCCGTCGTTGTCATCGGGGGAGGCCCGGCCGGCCTCGAGGCGGCCGCATCGGTGGCCGAGCTGGGCACATCGGTCGTGCTCGTCGAACGCCGCGGCTTCCTCGGTGGCACACCCATCGCCGAGAACTACGCCAACCTCACCCCCCACATGGAGAGCGCCGAGGTGGCGATGGGCCGACTCATCGAGCGGGTCACGTCCAACCCGCTGATCGACGTGCGTCTCGAAGCGGAGGTCTCCGCTTGCCGCGGCGCGGCGGGCGCCTTCACGATCACCGTCGGCGATCAGCAGATCGATGCAGGCTCGGTGATCCTGGCCACCGGCTTTCAACACTTCGATCCGGGCGCAGAGACGCAGATGTACGGCTACTACGAACACCCCGACGTCATCGCCCTGCAAGATCTCGAGGCGATGTTGAAGACACACGACGTGGTGCGGCCCTCCAATGGGGAGCCCCCGAAGCGGCTGTGCTTCGTGCAGTGCGTCGGCAGCCGCGATCGCCAGATCGGGAACGAGTACTGCTCGAAGGTGTGCTGCGGAGTCGCCTCCAAGGAGGCAATCGAGGTCCGCCAACTGCTACCTGACTGCAAGGTGTTCATCTTCTACATCGACATGCGGATGTACGGCTACTGGGAGAACCAGATCTACTGGCCCGCCCAGGAGCAGCACCACGTCCAGTACATCAAGGGGATCATCACCGAGGTGCTGGCCAAGGACGGCAGGTTGCTCGTCCGCGGCGAGGACACCACGATGGGCAGGCCGATGGAGGTGCTGATGGACATGGTGGTGCTGTCCGTCGGCATGGAACCGTCGGCCGGCACACGCTCGATGGCACAGCTCTTCGGGGTCCAGCAGAACAAGTACGGGTTCATCGATTCCGTCCGCGCACCGCTCGACACTGTGACCACGAGCGTGCCGGGCATCTACTCGTGCGGTGCCGCGCTCGGTCCGGCCGACCTCGAGGACTGCGCTTCATCGGCCGCGGCGGCGGCTGTCAAGTCGATCACGTCGCAACGGCTTCGCGTCTCCGCCGGCTGAATCGAGCGACGATGCCCGGCCAAGTAGTCGACACCGAAACCGCTGCGGAGTTCATGCGCGAGACCCTGGCCGCGGTGGCCGCCGACGATCTCGCATCCATCGCCGGCGACCTGCGCCGCAAGTCGGACAGGTTCGCCGCCCTCCTCTCCCCCGGTGCCCTCGCCGACGCCGGGAGATCTGAGCTGCGGATCGTCCTGCGCAGCATCTTCACCGCGCGCCGCAGGGCTGACGCGATATTGGCCCAGCTGGGAGTCGACGTCCTGCGCGCCGAGATCGCCCGGCTGCTCTACGGCGAGGCGCCGCTTCCCGTGCGCTACGAGCACTTCCAGGCGGTGGTCTCCGACTGGCCAGGTGTCGCCTTCGAGCTGCCGTCGGAGCTGCTGCACTTCACCGAGCCCGACCGCTACTGGCTGTGGACCCGGTGGATGTGGGACCCGAGCACAGGCACCGGCGCGATCGCGCTGGTCACCGAGGACGGGTTCGATCTCGGTGATGGCGAACCGTGGCCCACCTATCAACGAATCGGCGAAGCGAGTGCGTTCATCTCCGAAACCGGACGAGCGGCGGGGTTCACCAGCTTCACCGACGAACCGTTCGGGATCGACGTGTTCCTGGGCTGCGTCTACACCGTCTACATGTACACCGTGCTGCGGTTGCGCATGACGCAGGAGTTCAACCACATCGTCCCGCAACAGGCCGAGCTCGTTCGGCGCCTGTTCGGCGTCTTGCACCTGGAGGATTGACCGTGCCGATCGGTGGCAAGAAGCAACCTCCTGAGGCGAACGAGTTCGAGTCCGTCGTCGTCCACTCCACGATCTCCGGTCGGCCGTGGCAACTGGACGGGCACTGGAACAGGATGTTCGAACAACGCGTGATCTGGGACTACGACACGGAAGGCTTCGAGCAGATCTCCGCGCTCGACGGCGGCGAATCGCTCGAGTGGTGCTACCGCTGCGGCAAGTGCATCCCCGTGTGCCCGGTCGACCTGGTCGGCAACTACGGACCGATGCGCCTGCATCAGCTCGTCCAGCAGGGCCAGGACCTGTTCGCCTCCGACCAGGCGTGGCTGTGCACCACCTGCATGAACTGCCTGCGCGTCTGCCCCAAGGAGGTCAACCTGATCAAGGTGATGCCGGCGGTCCGCGAGGTGGCAGTCACCAACGGCAACGTGCCCGCCGAACTGCAGGACGTGTTCGAGAAGTCGTTCCGCTACGGCAACGCCCTCGGCCAGAACCCGAAGCGTCGCGCCGCGTGGGCCAAGGGGCTCGACGTCCGCCAGCTCCCCGATGATCCCGCACCCGTCGACGTGTTGATGATCGTCGAGGACTACTGGAGCTATCACCCCCGCGGCCAGGAGGCCGCTCGCGCGTTTGCCCAGATCGCCAACGCCCTCGGCGTCGACTGGGCGATCCTCGGCGCCGAGGAGAAGACGATCGGCGACTCGCAACGCCTCGCCGGCGAGAAGGGGTTGTTCGAGTCGTTGATGGAGGACAACGTCGCCACTCTCGACCGCTACGAGTTCGCCCGCATCGTCACCCCCGACCCACACGGGTACAACGCGTTGCGCAACGTCTACCCCACCTACGGCCACAACTATGAGGTGCTTCACTACACCCAGCTCCTCGCCCCGCTCATCGACCGCATCGAATGGAACAGATCGCTCGACTACAAGGTCACCTTCCACGACCCCTGCTACCTCGGGCGACACAACGGCGAGTACGACGCTCCCCGCCGCCTGCTCGAGTCGATTCCGGGTCTCACCATGACCGAGATGGCACGCTGCCGCGAGAACGGCTACTGCTGTGGTGGCGGCGGTGGCGGGATGTGGCTCGATGGCCTCACCGCCAACCACACCACCGAACGGCTGTCCGAGCGTCGGGTCCGGGAAGCCGTCGAGACCGGCGCCGATGTGCTCGCGGTGTGCTGCCCGTACGAGGTGTCGCGCTTCGAAGATGCGGCCAAGTCGACCGGGAACGATCAGTTGAAGGTGCTCGACATCGTCGAGATGATGGCCGAGGCGATGTTTGCATGACGGTGGCCGGGACGCTCCGGGTGATCGACTTCGGCACCGCCGCGCCGCTGCGTTCGCAAACGTATTGGCACGCCGTTGCCTACGGTGTGTCGGCAGGAGCCGCGCCAACGCTGTCGTTCGTCCAGCCGAGCGCTCCCTACGTCTCGATCGGCTATCACCGCCGACTCGAGGAGGTCGACCGCGCCACCTGCACCACGAACGGCTGGCCCGTGTACCGGCGGATGATCGGAGGCGGGCCGGTCTATCTCGACAAGGGCCAGCTCTTCTTCCAGATCACGATGCCGATGCGGTCCATCCCGGCGGCCCGGCACCGGGCGCTACGCCGGCTGCTCGGCCCGGCCATCGAAGCGTTCCGAGCCGTCGGCATTCCGGCCGTTCTCGACGAGCACCTCGAGATCGTGGTCGACGACCGGAAGATCTGCGGGTACGGCGCCGGGCAGATCGGCGAATCGGCGATCGTGGCCGGCAACCTGATCCTCGACTTCGACCATCGCGCCGCCGCATCGATCCTGCGCGCGCCGTCGGCGACTGCCGACGCAGAGCTCGCCCGGCTGATCGGCCGCTACGTCGCCGCGACGCCGGCCGATCCGGCGGCGTTCAAGGCGGCGGCAACCGACGCTTACTGCCGCGACCTCCAGCTCTCGCCTCGCGATGGGGTGTTGAACCCGATCGAACGCGACCGACTCGACGAGCTCGACCAGCGATTCTGTTCGGCGAGCTGGCTGGCGGGCTCGTCGCGTCCCGATCCCGACGTCTGGCAGGCCAAGATCCGCGCCGGGGTGTGGATGTTCGCGGCGCGCGATGGTGACACCGAGCTCGTCGTCTGCGTCGACAACGGGCGCGTGCTGCGGGCCAGGTTGCAGCATCCTCACCTCAACGGTTCGCGTTCGTCGATCGAGACCGAGCTGGCTGGTCTCACCCTCGCCGAGGCAGCAACAACACTCGGTCGGTCAGGCGATCCCGGCACCGAACTTGCCGACCTGTTCACCCGCGCCGATCCTGGGAGGTCGTTGTGAGCGACGAGCACAACGTTCGCGGTTTCAAGGTTCGGCTCGACCGCGCCTACCACCTCGACTTCCACCTGTGGGTGCAGTCGAGCGAAGGCGACTCGGTCCGCATCGGCATGGATCCGCTCGGTCTCGAAACCTCCGGGACCCTGTCCCAACTCGAGTTCGCCGCCGTGGGGACCATCGTCGCTCGGGGCGAGCCGTTCGGCACCCTCGAAGCAGAGAAGTTCGTCGGCCCGATCCGCTCGCCACTTTCGGGGATGATCGTCGCGTCCAACGCCGAGGCGATGGCCAGCCCCGGAATCTGCGAGCGCGACCCGTACGGCGAGGGATGGTTCGTGGAGCTGACGCCGTTCGACTTCGATGGCGAGCGCGATCAGCTGACGGAAGGGACGGTGACGCTCGTCGCTGCCTTCGCCGCCAAGGTCGACGACTACCGTCGCCAGGGGGTCTTGGCCGAGTGAGCGTGGTAGCCGGCGCCGAACTGACCATGCCCGGCTTCGCCTTGCGCGAGGCAAACTTCGGCAACCAGATCGACTTCTTCGCTCCGGGCCTCAAGCGGTGGCAGACCGACGAGTGGCGCCCCGAGAACCGCCGTCGCTTCATGCCGATCTCGGTCACCGGGGGCAGCTGTGCCCTGCAGTGCGACCACTGCCAGGCAAAGGTGCTGAAGGGCATGATCTCGGCCCGCTCCGGCGACGAGCTGATGGCGGTTGCCAGCAGGCTGAAAAGCGAGGGAACCGACGGCATCCTGGTTTCCGGCGGGTCCACCCGCGACGGTGGGGTGCCGATGGAGCACCACCTCGACGCGATCGCGCGCATCCGCAGCGAGTTGGACATGAAGGTCGTCGTCCACTCCGGAGTCGTCAGCCCACGCATCGCCGAGGGCCTGGCGGCCGCCCGGGTCGACGCGGTGATGCTCGACATCATCGGCGCCGACGAGACGATCCGCGACGTCTACCACCTCGATCTCACGGTCGACGACTTCGACCGGTCGCTCGGGTTGCTCGCCGAGGCCGGGCTGCGGATCATCCCGCACATCGTGCTCGGCATGCACTACGGCCGGTTCCTGGGCGAGCATCGCGCCCTGGAGATCATCGCCTCCCATCCGGTCTCCACGCTCATCATCGTTGTGCTGGCGGGTGTGGCCGGCCGATGGGAGACACAAAGGTCACCCTCGACCGGGCGGCAATCGACCACGGGCTCAACGGCATCGCCTACCCGGCCGAGGGCGCGATCGCCTATGCCGAGTCGCGAGGCCTCGACGCCCATCTGTACGAGTACTGCTGTTCGCTCACATGGACCGGCGCGGCGGAGCAGTCCTATCGCGAGGTGTCGGTCAGGATCGGAAGCGCGACGTGACCGTCTGGAGATACCTGGCCGCGCGGAACGTCGGCGGGGCAGAGGGCCTCGCCTTCGACGAGGCGCTCATGGCCGGCCACGGCCGCGGGCAGCAGGCCGCGCCCGTCTTGCGGCTCTACACCTACGCCAGCCACGTCGCGTTGTGCGGCCGGTACCAGCACATCGAGGCCGAGTTGAACATCGATGCCTGCAGGCGAACCGGAACCGAGATCGGTCGCCGGCCGACCGGTGGCGGGGCGATCGTCATGGGCGTGGGCCAGCTCGGGGTCGCCGTGGTCACCAACGCGCCGACGACGATGCGTCCCAAGGATCTGCTCGAGCAGTTCTCGCTCGGCATCGTCTGCGGATTGGCGAAGCTCGGCATCGACGCGCGTTTCTCGGGGAAGAACGACTTGAAGGTCGACGGCCGCAAGATCGCCGGCCTCGGCCTGTACCTCGATGGGACCGGAGCGTTGCTGTTCCACTCCAGCATCCTCGCCGACCTCGACATCCCGTTCATGCTCGAGGTCCTCGACGTCCCCGCCGCCAAGCTCGGGGCCGCGGGTCCCGCGGCGGTGGCCGAACGGATCACGACGGTCAGTCGCGAGACGCGCGAACCTTGCACCGGCGACACGATTCGCGATGCCGTCGCCCTCGGGTTCTGTGAGGCCCTCGCCATCGAGCTGGCCGAATCGACGCCCACCGACACCGAGGTCAGGGACGCAGCCGATCTGGTCACCGGCAAGTACGCCACCGACGAGTGGCGCTTCCAACGCAGCCCACAGGCCGACGCAAACTCCTCATCGATGGTCAAGACACCTGGCGGGCTCGTCCGGGTGTACGTCGCCCTCCAAGGCGACACGATCAAGAGCGCGATGTTCACCGGCGACTTCAACGAGATGCCGGCGCCGCTCGCCGAGTACGAGTCGGCGTTGAAGTGGGCCAGGGCCGACCCCGATGCCCTCACCGCGTTGGCGCGGCGCTCGTGCGGCCACGACACGGGCCTCGGTGTGCCGCCCGAACAGCTCGCCGACGCGGTGTGGCAAGCCGCCGCGCAGGCCATGGAGCACGGAGTGGCCGCACCGTTGATCGAAGGATCGTGCTACTTCCCGGAATCAGGCGAGGTAGTACCAGGCGAGGTGTCGGCATGACCACGAAGCTCCTGCCCATCTTGCCCACCACACCGCTCCCCCAGGAGAGCCCCGATTGGGTTCGCATCTCCACCGCCAGCGCCATCGCCCTGCACTTCAGATCCGGTCGGTTCCCCCGCGACGTCATCAACGGGGGGATCAACCTCCTGCTCAACTACGACTCCGGTTGCCGCTCGGACTGCTCGTACTGCGGCCTGGCCAGAACCAGGCCGGGCGCGTATGCGGACAAGTCGTTCATCCGGGTCGAGTGGCCGCTGGTCTCCACCGACGAGCTCGTCGAACGAATGGCCCGTAACGAGGCGAACCTCACCCGGTTGTGCATCTCGATGGTCACTCACGGCCGAGCGTTCGTCGACACCTGTGAGATCACTTCGCGCATCGTCGGCGGAGTGCGCACGCCGCTCTCGATCCTCGTTGCCCCGCCCACGCTCGACCGTTCCCGGCTCGAGACCTTCAAGCGCCTCGGCGTCGACATGATCGGCATCGGTCTCGACGCGGTCACCGAGGACCTGTTCCGCCGACACCGCACCGACGTGCCATCCGGGGGCGGTCTCAGCTGGGACCGTTACTGGGAGATCGTGCTCGCGGCCCGCGAGATCTTCGGGCCGTGGAAGGTCAACTGCCACACCCTCGTCGGCCTCGGCGAGACCGACCACGACCTCATCGACACCTTCGTGCGCCTGCGCGACCAGGAGATCTTGTCGTACCTGTTCTGCTTCAACCCGGAACCCGATTCACGCCTCGGCGAGCACCCCAAGTCGCACATCTCGCGCTGGCGTCGGGCTCAGCTGGCCAAGCACCTCGTCGAGGCCGAGGGCTTCGGCTTCGAGAACTTCTCGTTCGACGACGACGGCAACCTCGCGGGCCTCGGCGGCATTGGTGGGCACGACGAAGTGATCGACGCGGTCGTCGCCAGTGGCATCCCGTTCATGACCGATGGCTGCCCCGGCAGCAAGGGTGAGCCG
>VFMC01000427.1 GCA_006515795.1 Acidimicrobiaceae bacterium
TGCCGAGCGAACCCAGCGACTCGGAGCCGGGCACGACGAGCAGCTTGGCGCCGATGGCGGGGCCATCGATCATGGTGACGAGGGCGGTCGGGAGCTCGGCGCGGAGCCGCTCGCGGAAGGTGTCGTAGAGCCGCATCGTTCGCTACCAGTCGAGGGCTTCGACGAACAACCGAATCGTGCCGCCGCAGGTGAGTCCGACGGCAAAGGCTTCGTCGTCGCTGTAGCCGAACGTGATCACCCCGGCCGCCCGCTCGCCATGAAGGACGGCGAGCGCCTCGGTGACGACAGCACCCTCGACGCATCCGCCGCTCACGCTGCCGGCCACCTCGCCGAGCTCGTTGACGGCCATCGCCGCGCCGGGCTGTCTCGGTCCGGAGCCCTCGATGTCGATCACCCGGGCAATCGCGACCCGCCTGCCCGCTACGGTCCAGCGATCGATGTCATCCAGCAGCTCGCGCACGAGGTTCGCTCCTCTCCCAGCGATGCGACTCCCCGCCGTGGGTCGAGCGGATGCCGCGCCCGCCGGTGGCCGAGATCGTCGCAGCCAGCTCCTCCATCGCCGCGACCGAGTGCCCTTCGACGAAGGCATCGATGTGGGGCAGCGCGGCGGCCATGCCGCGCGCCAATGGCGCATACCCGGGGGTGACCTTGAGCGGGTTCACCCAGATTGTGCGGAACGCAACTCGGGAGAGCCGCTGCATCTGTTCGGCCAGCACGTCGGGATCGCCGCGGTCCCACCCGTCGGAGAGGATCACCACGATCGCGCCGCGGGCCATGCCGCGCACCCCCCAATCGTCGTTGAACCGGTGCAGGCAGTCGCCGAGTCGGGTGCCGCCACTCCAGTCGAGCACCCGTGCGGTGGCGAGCTGGAAGGCGCGGTCGGGGTCGCGGCTGCTGAGCTCGCGCGTGACCCGGGTGAGTCGAGTGCCGAGCGCGAACGCCTCCACGCGCTGACGCCCGGCCACAGCGGCGTGCACGAAACGCAGCATCCCTCTGGCATACGGCTCCATCGAACCGCTCACGTCGAGGAGCAGCACGAGCCGGCGCAATCGTTCCCCCGGCTCCTGCCAACACCGCACGATCGGTTCGCCTTCGGCTCTCAGCGAGGCCCGTACGGTGGCGCGGATGTCGGGAGCCGAACCGTGCCGTGACGGCCGCATGCGGTAGGAGCGACGCGGCGGACCGGCAAATCGGAGGCTGCCCATCAACTCGTGCGCCTCGTGGAGCTCGTCGTCGCTGTAGGCCGCGAAGTCCTTGTGCCGTAGGACCTCTGTTGCCGAGAAGCGCAGCTGGAGTGTGGGATCGTCGTCGGGTGCGGATGAGTCGGGATCGTCGTCGTTTTCGTCGCCCTCGTCGACGGCGATCGTGATTCGCATCGGTTCCTCTTCGTTCGGCCCATCCCGGTGGCCGCCGTGCTGCTCCCAGAACACAGCGAAGGCGCGGTCGAACAGGCCCAGATCTTCCGGCCGGTGCACGAGCGTGCTGCGCGCCGCCCAGTAGACGCCGTCGCGGCGGTCGAACCCGACGAGTCCGAGCGCCTCGGCAAACTGGATGACGCTGCCGATCGGCACTGCTAGCCCGAGCCCACGGAGCACCTGACCGAATGCGACGGCCATGTCCTCCCCCCGCGACACGATCGGGACCGGACCGTGTGCCGCCCGACCGTTCGACGCTGGGGTTGCGGTCACTCGTGGAACGCTCCGCGCTCGAACGCCTGCTTGACGATGTCGGCCAGACCACCGTGTTGACGAACCTTCTCGTGATCTTCGCGGTACTTGAGCACGGTGCCGAGCGTGGACGCGACCGTCGACTCGTCGAGCTCGCTCACACCGAGCGATGCCAAGGCGCTCGCCC
>VFMC01000043.1:0-9626 GCA_006515795.1 Acidimicrobiaceae bacterium
TCAGCGACCGCGGCGATCCAGCCGCACCGCCCGGTCCCACAGACCGGGAGCGCCCAACTGTCGGGCGACTTGCTCGAAGCGATCGGTCGGGCCCGTCCACCGCCAGTCGTCGACGGAGCCCACCTCGACATCGGTCTCCACGGTGGCGATCCGTCGGAACAACACTGCCAGCTCGAGGTTGTCGCGGAGGGTGACGGCCAACTTCTCCGCACCGCGAAGGCCCGGCAACCCCCAGTCGGCCGAGCTGGCCGGAATCGCCTCGATCGATCCGAACCGGGCCAACACGGTTGCGGTGCCCTTCGCCCCCCACCCGGGCAGGCCCGGAAAGCCGTCGGCGGCGTCGCCGACCAGGGCGAGGTAGTCGGCGATCGACTCGGGCGGCACCCCGAACTTGGCGATCACCGCGTCGCGGTCGACCACCTCGCGTTTGCGCCGGTCGTACTGCACCACCCGTGTCCCCCGCACGCACTGACCGAGATCCTTGTCGGGGGTGACTATCTGCACGAGCTCGACCCGCGAGTCGTGCTCGGCCACGCGGGCCGCAGCTCCGAGGGCGTCGTCGGCCTCGTACTCGACCATCGCCCACACCGTGAACCCCGCTGCGACCAGCGCGTCCTCCATCACCGGGATCTGGGCGAGCAGTTCCGGTTGCATGCCGGCGCTCGTCTTGTACCCCGGCCACAAGTCGTTGCGGAAGCTCTCGATCACGTGATCGGAGGCGATGCCGAGGTGGGTGGCGCCGTCGGAGACGAGCTGCAGCGTGGATGCGACGACGCCGGCGGCTGCATCGAGCGGTCCGGCATCGCCGTGCCGGGCCACCTGCCCGAAGTGCTGGCGGAACAACTCGTAGGTGCCGTCGACCAGATGCACTTGCATGACAGCGACCGTACCTGTCGGAACAAACGCAACGTCATCTCAAGAACTCGGCAATTGCCGCCGATACATCATCCGTGACGGTGGACCAAAGCGAACAACACGCACCTCCGGCCGACGTCGAGGCGATCACGGCAACCATCCTGACCGCGGTCGAACGCCAGCTGACCAGGTACTTCGCGGCCATGTCGCAGCAGGTCGAGGCCGTCCGCAAGATCTCCGAGGAATCACGCGACGAGCTCCGCACCGAGCTGGAGGCACGGCTACCGACGCTGCAGTCCGGCGTCGAGGAACAACGAAGCGCGCTCGAAAGCCAACAGGTGACGAACGAGGTCTACCAGCAGGCACTGCAGACTGCGCTCGAAGAGCGCCTGGCAGAGTTCGCCAACCATCAGCACTGGAGGATGAACGACCTCGAGGACAAGGTCGCCAACCTGCGCGGGATCGACCCCGAGACGATGATGGAGATCCGCCAGACGGTTCGCGACGACATGGAGAAGTCGTTCCACGCCGTCAACGTGCGGTTGGACGACTTCGCGAACGTGCACAAGCGGTTCGACGAGCAGTCGAGCGCCCTCACCCAACAGGTCAACGACACGACCAGCGGGTTGGCAGTGCGCATGGACGAAGGCGACCTGCGAGTCGCTCATGCCGTCCAGGAGCGCCTGAAGGGCTTCGAGGTCGAGCTCGGCACGACGCTCGAGGATCTGGCCGGCCAGGTGAACGAGCATGCCAACACCCTGCTCGCCAAGCTCGATTCGTCCGAGGATCGGGCCACCGACCGGATGCTCGAGCTCGAGGCCCGGATCAAGGAAGAGCAAGGCACCAAGATCGCCAACGTGGAAGCCACGCTCGGCCGGGTCGGTAGCGGTTTCGACGACGCGATGATCGCGGTCAACCAGCGCGTCCTCGATCTCGAGAACAAGCTGTACGAGTTCGAGGAGCGCATCGGCGAGATCGCCGAACGCGTGGCCAAGGTGGACGAGAACGCTCTCGATGAGGTGCGGGCCGAGATGTCGAACGCCGTCGGCGAAGCGATGCTGGTGCGGATCGAGCTGGATCGGCTCGCTGCCGACACCAGTGGGCGGATGGACAAGCAGATCGTGCGCATGTCGGAGATCGAAGGATTGCTGACCGACACGATGGACGTGAGCACGGCCGTGCAACTGGAGCGGCTGGACGAGCTGGAACGGCAGATGCAGATGATCGATCCCGGCAAGGTCGTCGTGGCCGGATCGGCTCGAACCGCCGACGCGGACTCGCGCCACGGAAACGAGTCGCCGACGCCTTCTTCGGGTGGCGACCACACCCCCACAGCCGGCGGAAGCCGGACGGCCCCGCCGTCGATGTCGCTCAACCCACGGCTTCCCGGAGCCGATACCACAGCGCAGGCTGAGGCGGCGGTACAAGCCGAGGTCGCGCAGGCTGAGGAAAGACAAGACGGAACGCTTGAGACGGAGCCCACCTTCTCGACGCACTGAGTGCATCGAGAAGGCGGAAACCGGTCCATTCGGCGAGAGACGGGCGCATGGCACTTTTCAAGAGCAAGGACAACCCAGCAGCGGCGGCGGCGGCCGTGCCGCGCGAACGCGTCGAGGCGGCGCCAGGCCTGTACGCGACCGAGTGCATGCGGATCGGGCAGATCCTCGTCGATGGCGAGCAGCTGTCGACCGAGAACCTGGCGACCGCACTCCAGCAAGCCAACGGAGATGCGCTGCAGTTCGCCGACATCGTGCTCGGCCGCTTCGGCGCCGGACGCGCCGACCTGGCGGCCGCGATCGCCGAGGTGTGGGACATAGTCGCTGCCGACACCAAGGCCGTCGAGCTCGACCCCGAGATCGCCAACCTGGTCAGCGAGCAGATCGCCCGCCAGAACTGTGTGATCCCGATCGCCGAGGTGAACGGAAGCGTCGTGATGCTCTCGGCCGACCCGTCGCCCGAACGGCGTGCCGAGGTGGAGCGCCTGCTGCAGCGGCCCATCACATGGCAGTCGGCCGACCCGGCCACGATTCGCACCTTCATCGATCGCAGCTACCGCGCCGATGCCGACATCGACCGGCTGGTGCAGGCCTTCGACCTTGCCGACGACCAATCTGCGGAGGCGAAGAAGGCCGGCGAGGTCAGCATCGACGACCAGGCGCCGATCGTGCAGCTCGTCACCCGCATCGTCAGCCAGGCGATGCGCGACCGAGCCAGCGACATCCACGTGGAACCGCTCGACGACAAGTTGCGCATCCGCTACCGCATCGACGGTCACCTGGTGGAGGCGTTCAGCCTGCCGATCGGCGTGCACTCCGCGTTGACGAGTCGCCTCAAGATCATGAGCAGCATGAACATCGTCGAGAAGCGCCGCCCGCAAGACGGCCAGTTCTCGATGACCATCGATGGCAAGGACGTCGACGTCCGCGTCGGTTCGGTCGCCACCGTGTTCGGCGAGAAGATCGTGATGCGAATCCTCGACAAGGGCCGCTCGATGATCGGCCTCAACCAGCTCGGCTTCCCCCGCGAGACGTACCTCCACTACTCGAAGATGGTGCACGCGCCGTTCGGCATGGTGATCTGTGCGGGCCCGACGGGTGCCGGCAAGACGACCACCCTGTACGCCACGCTGCAGGAGATCAACTCGAACGGCAAGAACGTGACCACCGTGGAGGATCCGGTGGAGTACGTGTTCCCCGGCATCAACCAGATCCAGACCAACGAGCAGGCGGGCCTCACGTTCGCCACCGGGTTGAAGGCCATCTTGCGCCAGGACCCCGATGTGATCCTGGTTGGCGAGATCCGCGACGCCGACACGGCGCGCATCGCCATCCAGTCGGCGCTGACCGGGCACTTCGTGCTGTCGTCGTTGCACGGCACCGACAGCGTCGCCGCGCTGCACCGCTTCCTCGACATGGGCATCGAGGCGTTCCTCATCGCCTCGTCGGTGGTCGGCGTGATCGGCCAGCGGCTGCTGCGCCGCATCTGCGACGCCTGCAAGGAACCGTACGCGCCCGGAGCCGACGAGCTCGCCGTGTTCCGCCAGCACAGCGGCGGAAGCGACAAGGCCCAGTTCTTCCGCGGCGCCGGATGCAACTACTGCGCCGGCACCGGCTACCGCGACCGCATCGGCGTCTACGAGCTGCTCCGCATCACCCCCGAGCTGCGCCGCCTCATCGTCGGATGGGCGACCACCGAGGAGCTCCGCCGGCTCGCCGTCGCCCAAGGCATGCGCACCATGTTGCGCGAGGCCATGGCTCTCGTCGAGAACGACGTCACCACCATTCCCGAAGTCGTCAAGACCCTGTTCGCCAGCTGATCGTCGAGGACCCACCATGCCCAAGTTCGCATATGCAGCGATCGACGCCAGCGGCGCAACGATCGAAGGATTCCAGAAGGCCGACACCATCGGTGACGCCCGCTCGGCGTTGATCGAACAGCACCTGTACCCCGTGAAGATCGAGGAGAAGCGCGGCTCGCTGCAGTTCGAGCTCACCCAGGAGAAGGTGAAGAAGAAGGAGCTGATGCACTTCACGCGGCAGCTCGCCGTGTTCGTGAAGGCCGGCATTCCGATCACCGAGGCGCTCGACATCATCGGCGACGAGACGTCCGATGTGGCCCTGCGGCGCACGATCAGCTCGATGGTGGAGGGTCTTCGCAACGGCGGAACGCTCAGCGACGCGGCCGGCAAGCACCCCGAGGCCTTCCCGATGTACTACATCGGCATCCTGCAGTCGGCCGAGCTCACCGGCAAGCTCGACGAGACGCTCGACAGCCTGGCCGGCTACCTCGAGCGCGAGATCGAGACGCGGTCGAAGGTCGTGGCGGCGCTCTCCTACCCGATGGTGGTCATGGTGCTGGCGGTGATCACGGTGGCGGTGCTCGCCGGATACGTGCTGCCGCAGTTCAAGCCGCTGTTCGAGGAGCTGGGCGCCGACCTGCCCCTGCCCACCAGGATGCTGCTCGGCGTAGCAACGATCTTCACCGACATGATCTACATCCCGATCGGCTTCTTCGTGCTCCTCTTCGGGTCGATCTTCTGGCTGTTCAAGACCGAGAGCGGCAAGCCGAACAAGGACAAGCTGCTGTTGAAGATCCCGGTCATCAGGGGCATCGTCGAGTATTCGATCCTCGAGCGGTTCTGCCGGATCCTCGGGGCGATGATGAAGGCGGGCGTGCCGCTCCCGGAAGGTCTGAAGACCACAACGGAGGCCACCGACAACGTGGTCTTCCGTGAGGCGCTCGAACGAGCCCAAGAGGTGATGCTCGAAGGCGCCGGGTTCGCCAGGCCGCTGGCCGACACCGGGCTCTTCCCCGGGGCGGCCAAGCAGATGTTCAAGGTGGGCGAGGAGACGGGAACACTCGACGAGCAGCTCGAGGTGGCCAGCTTCTACTTCGACCGCGAGCTGGAGAGCCGGATCAAGAAGTTCACCATGATGTTCGAGCCGCTGATGATCGTGTTCGTCGGCGTGATCGTGGGCTTCGTGGCGATGGCGCTGGTTTCGGCCATGTACGGCGTGCTGGGCGAGACGAAGAACCAGATCTGATCCGAACCCGGCTTGCCTGGCGATTCGGCGGGCTCAGTAGGTCCACAGCCGGTCGAGCACGGCGCGGCCGACGAACACCGCGGCGAGGGTGCCGGCAGCCAGGAACGGCCCGAACGGGATCGCCGTCTTGCGGCCGGCGCTGCCGACGGCCATCGCGATCAACCCCACCACTGCGCCGAACAGGAACCCGAGGAACAGCCCGACCGGCACGTACGGCAGGCCGAGCCAGCCGAGGAACGCTCCGAGCAACGGCGCCAGGCGCACGTCGCCGTCGCCGAGGCCCCCACGGCTCATCGCGTACAACAGCGCCATGAACGCCAGCGCGATCGCCGCGCCGGCCACCATCGTCACGATGCGCCGTGGCTCGTCGCCAACGAGCGCCGCCACCACGAGCAGCGGAACGCCGAGGGCCATCGTCCAGTAGGTGATCTCGCGTGGGAGCCGCTTGGTGCGCAGATCGATCCAGCTCTGCACGACGAGCCCCGCGGCGAGCACGCAGAAGGCCGCCGTCTCCCACGAGGCACCGAACTTGGCGGCCATCGCCACGAACGACCCCGCCGTGGCCAGCTCAAGTACGACCGGTTCGATGCCGATATCTGTACGACAACGGCGGCACTTCCCCTTCAGGGAAAGCCAACTGAACACAGGAACCAGGTCGAGCGGGCCCAGGCGCAAGCCACACGACCCGCACCTCGATCCGGGGG
Organism: Acidimicrobiaceae bacterium; assembly: GCA_006515795.1. GTDB lineage: Bacteria > Actinomycetota > Acidimicrobiia > Acidimicrobiales > Ilumatobacteraceae > VFMC01. The sequence continues at coordinate 6,104 of VFMC01000043.1, forward strand.
CGACGACGGACTCCCCGCGTGGGACCCGCTCGGCGACCACGGTTAGAAACGATCCGATCATCAACCCGGCGATCGTCACGATCGCCAGCAGTGCAGCAGTCATACGCCCTTCACAGACACCATGCGCTCGTGAGAGCGTCGAACAGGCCGAGGTTAGCTCCCCATGTCGAATCCAGACCCGATGCTCGTGATGCTGCTCGAGGCCACCGTGGCCGCCGGGGCCAGCGACCTCCACCTCACCGCCGGTCGTCCGGCGACGGCCCGCCGCGACGGCATCCTCGTGCCCTTCGAGGGCGTCGACATGCTCGCCGGGCACGACACCGAGCGGATGGTGATGTCGCTGCTCGACCAACGCCAGAAGCACGAGCTCGACGAGCACCGGCAGGTGGACTTCTCGTTCGGCTTGGGCGACATCGGCCGCTTCCGCGCCAACGCCTTCAAGCAGCGCGGCAGCTACGCGCTGGCACTGCGCGTGGTGCCCAACCGCGTCCGTTCGTTGAGCGAGCTGGGAGCGCCGCAGTCGGCGATCGATCTGCTCAACAAGCCGTACGGGCTGGTGCTGGTGGTGGGCCCGACCGGGTCGGGTAAGAGCACCACGTTGGCGGCGATGATCGACCGGATCAACGAGACCAAGCCGTGCCACATCCTCACCATCGAGGATCCGGTCGAGTACCTGCACCAGCACAAGACGGCGATGATCAACCAGCGCGAGGTCGGCACCGACGTGAACAGCTTCACCGACGGCTTGCGCAGTGCACTACGTGAAGACCCCGACGTGATCCTGCTCGGTGAGATGCGCGACCTCGACAGCATCTCGATCACGCTCACCCTGGCCGAGACCGGCCACCTCGTCTTCGCCACGCTGCACACCAACGACGCCTCACAGGCCCTCGACCGAATCGTCGACGTGTTCCCGGCCGAGAAGCGCGACCAGATCCAGATCCAGTTGGCGGGCTCGCTACAGGGCGTGCTGAGCCAGCGCCTCCTGCCGGCCGAGGGAGGTGGCCGGGTGGCCGCCTACGAGGTGCTGGTGGCCAACGAGGCCGTGCGCAACCTGTTGCGCGAGGGCAAGACCCGCCAGCTCCGCAACGTGATGATCAGTGGCCAGCAGGAGGGCATGCAGACCATCGAGATGGACCTGGCCCGGCTCGTGGCCAGCGGCATCATCAGCTTCGACACCGCCGCCGAGGTGAGTGCGTACCCGAAGGAGATCATGACGCTCGCGGCCACGCAGAAGTCGCAGATGCAGGCCCAGGCCACCATCGCCTCCGGGCAGGCCGCCTCCGGGGGCGCCGGGGAGCTAATCGGCTCGCGCTGATCCGCCATGTCGAACATGAAGGCGCTTCCGTACAAGATGCTCGGCGGCGTCACGCCATGCCCTGGCGGCTGGCTGATCCTGCCGGCCCGCCTGGCAGGCGTGACCGTGATCGTTGAAGAGCCGATGGTGGTGAAGACCCTCGTCGAGGTGCTCGAGTACAAACCGAAGTTCGAGGCGGCTGCGATCTACGCCCCCGTCGGCTTCGAGGACGAGCCGGCCGGCCCGTACCGGCCGTGCGACGACGAGGCTCGCGACATGGTCGGCTGGCCCCGCCTGGTGGCGATCAAGCCGACCCCGAGCCGGGCCGCGCTGCACGCGCCGACGCGCGACAAGGCGCAGGAGATCGAGCCGTGGCTCACCAGCGACGACCTCCGCCGGTTCAAGTGGATCCGCGAGGCCGAGGCCGAGTTCCAGCCGTTCCACCAACGGAACTGGTTCGCCGGCCATCCCGACCTGAGCTTCTACGTGCTGAACGGCGACCGCCCGGTCACCAGTTCGCCGTATCAACCCGACGGTGTGCTCGAGCGGATGAACCTGATCAAAGCCAAGCTCCCCGGCGTGGAGGAGGCCGTCGTGGCCACCCCGCCGCCAGGCGCCGGCCAGATCCACCTGCTGCAGTGCGCGGGCCTGCTGTGGACCGCCCGCCGGGCAGCGGGCCGGGCTGTGAACCGCCTGCCGATGGATCCCAACTGGGACACCACCGGGCTGCGGATGGAACTGGTCCGCTAGGACCCTGCGTTTCCCGGCCCCGGCGTGGGCTCCCGTCTTGGCTCCGGTCTTGGGCTCCGGTCTTGGGCTGCGGTCTTGGGCATCGCCCCCGGTCGGGAGAGGTCCGAAGCTCCGTGAGCGCCGACCGCACCCACCGACGCTCGCCCTCACCGACGCGTGGATCCGTGCGCGCCAACCGTACCCACGACCAGTCAGCCTCACGGACCCCCGGCGACCTCGGGCCTTACGGTACGCCGCCTCACGCCGAGCGTGGCACCAAAACGGAAGAGGCCGGGCCCGAAGGCCCGGCCTCTCTCGTTACGCCTTGGTGCTAGACCCGAGCGAGGCTCAGGCGCAAGCTCCGAGGGCAGTCGCCGTGACAGTACCCCCCGCACCGACGTCGTAGGTGGGCGACACTGCGCGAATCAGACCGGCAGTGACGAGGCCAGCCTCGGTCGGGTCGGTCGTGGTCCCGTTCTGTGCGTACCACGCCTCGACCGCGACCTCAAGGGTCTTCTGGTCGGCTGCGCAGGCGCTGGCCTGGCCCTGGTCGGTGATGCCACGAACCGCGAAGACTGTCACCGTGGCAAGGATGCCCAGGATCACGATCACGATGAGCAACTCGACGAGGGTGAATCCCTTGTCCTGCTTCTCAGCCTGTACTTCTTCGATATGAGTTTCCATTGGGTGTTTCCTCCCGCTTTCGTGCGTTGTCCCACAAAACGCCTGAACAGGAAGAACATCCCGCCCGAACGCAGAAGGGGTTTCGGCAGCCGTCAAGCAGGCTTTAGCGGATTTTCTTCAAGAGATCCTGAAGGCCACAGGTGTGGGGATGTGTTCAAGACGCGCTGCTGTCCGGCCGATGTTTGTTACGACAGCGGATGCGGAGGCATAGCGGTGCGAAAATCCAGACAAGACGACGCCACGATGCCGTTCATCGAGGAGGCGACTCCCGATTTCCTCCCCGACGAGGCGGAGCAGGACAGCCGCCTCGCCGCGGCGAACCTCCGCGAGCGGATGGCGAAGCTCGAGACCCAGATGATGGCGCAGTACACGGCGATGGCCGCCTACGCGAGCATCGCCCAACGCAACTCCGACATGGTGCAGGCCGAGAGCCGCAGCGACCTCGACCGCTCACAGGCGACGGTGATCGGCCTCATCGAACGAGTCCGCCGCGAGTGCGCCGACTCCATCGAAGGTGCGGCGCGCCGCGCCGGCGGTGGCGCCGACAGCGACGGTGCCCGGCTCGCCGCCATCGAGCAGAAGTTCGACGGCCTCACCGACGCACTCGCGCGCAGCATCGAGGCGCAACGGCTCCTCGGCGAACAGGTGACGATGCTGCTCGACGACAAGATGCATCGCGACGGCTGGCTCGTGGCCAACGGCAACGCCACCGACCTCTCGATGCACTGACCGCCGCGAATCGGCTGAGGCTGCATCTGGTCAAGGCGGCAGGGGGTCTACCCTGCACCGCCGTGACCACTGCTGTCGTCGTCC
>VFMC01000043.1:9649-11930 GCA_006515795.1 Acidimicrobiaceae bacterium
CTCCGTGCCGGTCGCGAGCGATCGCTCGCCCGGCGGCATCCATGGATCTTCAGTGGCGGGGTCACGGCCGTGCATGGTTCACCGGGCCCGGGCGCCACCGTCGAGGTCCATTCGGCCACGGGTGACCACCTGGGACTCGGTGCGTTCAGCCCCGAATCCCAGATCCGGGTGCGGATGTGGACCTTCGCCGCCGACACCGACGCGAGCACCAGCACCAGCAGCACGGTCGACGCCGCGTTCGTGACCGACCGGATCGTTCGCTCGGCATCGCGGCGAGCGGCGCTGCTCGCCTCGGGCACCGACGCGGCTCGCCTCGTCTTCAGCGAGGCCGACGGCGTTCCTGGTCTCATCGCCGATCGCTACGGCGACACCGTGGTGTGCCAGTTCACGACCGCCGGTGCCGATCGGTGGCGCGACGTCATCGCCGACGCCCTGTTCGCGCTCGATGGCGTGCGCAGCGTTTACGAGCGCAGCGACGCCGACGTGCGTCAGCGTGAAGGCCTCGAGCCGGTTGTCGGGCACCTCCGCGGCGACGAGCCACCCGGCGACATCATCATCCACGAGGGACGCTGGCGTTTCGCGATCGACGTAACCAACGGCCACAAGACCGGCTTCTACCTCGATCAGCGCAACGCCCGTGGCGAGATCGAATTGCTGGCGTCGGGCGCTCGCGTTCTCAACGTGTTCTCGTACACCGGCGCGTTCAGCGTGATCGCTGCCGGATCCGGCGCCGCCAGCGTGCTCAGCATCGACTCGTCCGGTCCTGCGCTGGCTGCGGCAGAACGAAACGCTGTGCTCAACGGCGTCGACGTAGGTGAGCTGATGGAGGCCGACGCCTTCACCGCGCTTCGCGGGCTGCGCGACCGGGCGCGCCAGTACGACCTCATCGCCCTCGATCCGCCGAAGCTCGCCAACACCGAAAAGCAGGTCGACAAGGCCGCCCGCGCCTACAAGGACCTGAACCTGCTGGCGATCAAGTTGCTCGCCGGGGGAGGCAGGCTGCTCACGTTCAGCTGCAGCGCGGCGATGACGACCGAGCTGTTCCAGAAGGTGGTGGCCGGCGCCGCCCTCGACGCGGGGCGCACCGTTCGCATCGTCGGCCGACTGGCGCAGCCGGGCGATCATCCGGTGCCGTTGAACTTCCCCGAGGCCGAATACCTGAAGGGCCTGATCCTCCAAGCCGAGTGATCGTCGAACGCGAGGCACGCTGGATCGGCCGAGGCCGCTCAGCCCTCTCGCTCAGCCCTCTCGCTCAGCCCTCTCGCTCAACCGTCGCTCTTCCTGGACGAGCTCGATCAGGGTGCCGAAGCAGCCCCTCGGGTGGATGAAGGCAACCAAGGTGCCGCGGCTGCCGGGGCGTGGTGCTTTGTCGATGGGCGTGGCGCCGGCCGCGACCATGCTGGCGAGGGCATCGGCGCAGTCGTCGACGCGGTAGGCGATGTGGTGCAGACCTTCGCCTCGCTTTTCGATCGCCTTCGCCACCGGGCTGTCGTGGCGGATCGGCGTGACCAGCTGCACGTAGCTCTCGGCCACCTTCAGCAGGGCCTCCTCCACTCCGTCGATCTCCACCACCTCGCGGTACGCCACCTCTGCGCCGAACATGCGGCGGTAGAAGTCGATGGCCGCCTCGATGTCTTTCACAGCAATGGCGACGTGGTCGATCTCGGTGAGCAGCATCCGTGCATCTTGGCCCGCCCCACCGGCGCCGCGCCACCCGAACGCAGCAGCCCGCGCGGTGGAGGTAGCGGTGCAGCTGAGACTCGCGTTTGTTCAGTTTTGCACCGCCGGCGGTGCATCAGTCGCGGAGCTCGTGGTCGGTCACGCCGAGACCGGCCGACGGGGCCAGGCCGAGCACACCGATCTTGCCCTCGTGCATGTTCTGATGCACCTGGTACGCCGCCTCGCCTGCCTGGTCGAGAGCGAAGACCTGGCTCAACACCGGATGGATCATGCCCTTGCTGATCAGCCGGTTGGCTTCCCACGCCTCTTTGTAGTTGGCGAAGTGCGAGCCGACGAGCCGCTTCAACCGCATCCAGAAATGACGGTTGTCGAACTCCATCATGAACCCGCTGGTGGCCGCACACGTCACGACCGTGCCGCCCCGCTTCACCACATACATCGACGCGCCGAACGTCGACCGGCCGGGATGCTCGAAAACGATGTCGGGATCTTCGCCGACGAGTTCACGGATGTCCTTGCCGAGGCGGCGCCATTCGCCCTCGTCGTGGGTGTGGTCGTCTTTCCAGAACTGATACCCCGCGGCGCGGCGGTCGATGATCGC
>VFMC01000428.1 GCA_006515795.1 Acidimicrobiaceae bacterium
TCCCCGTCTGGCCGTGGCCCACTGCCCGCAGTGGCCGGTGACGGCTGCCGGGTGCGCCGTCGATGCTGCCGTGGCCGTGATGCACGCCAACCGGGTGATGGCCCGGTCGCGTGTCGCGGCCGACGCTGGTGTCCGTGTCGGGCAGCGGCGGCGCGAGGCGCAGAGCCGGTGCCCGCACCTGCAGATCGTCGCCCACGAACCGGCGCGGGAGGCTCGTGCGTTCAACCGGGTGGTCGAGGCCGTATCAGATCTGGTGCCCCGCCTCGAGCTCACCATGCCTGGCGTGCTCACCTTCGCCGTTCGCGGGCCCTCCCGCTACTTCGGCGGCGACGAGGCATTGGCGCAGCGCATCGATGCCGTGATCGGTGAGGTGCTCGGCGACACCACCCGTGCGACCGGTCGCCCTGGAATCGGCGTCGCCGATGGTCGGTTCGCGGCCACGGTGGCAGCTCGCCACGCCGTGCGTGCCGGGCGCCCGCAGGTGATCGCGGCAGGAGGCTCCCCGAGCTTCCTGGCCCCGTTGCCGTTGCGATGGTTGATCGATGCCGGAGGTGTGCCTGCCGACCAGGTCGACCTGTTCGCCCGCCTGGGGTTGCGATGCCTGGGCGATCTGGCGGCGTTGCCAGAGCCCGACGTTCTGGCGCGGTTCGGGTCCCCCGGCACGGCTGCTCGACGGATGGCTTCGGGATGCGACGATCGCCCCGCCGGCACCGAGGACCCGCCGGCGGGCCTGATGGTGGTGCAGGAGTTCGATGCGCCCGTCCATCATCTCGATTCGCTCGTGTTCGGGGCACGTCAACTCGCCGAGCGGCTCGTCGGGATGCTCGCCGACAGAGGCATGGTCTGCACGCAGTTCGCGGTCGTGGCCGAGACCGAGCACGGCGAGCGCAGTGAACGGCTCTGGTCGCTGCCCACCGGGTTCGGTGTGAGCGCGATGGCGGAGCGGATCCGGTGGCAGCTCGACGGCTGGGCACATGGCGCGGGGGCACATGGCGCGGGGTTGCATGGCGCGGGGGCACATGGCATCGATGATGCGACCGGCGATCCCACATCGGGGGTGACCCAACTGTGCATCGAACCCACGGAGGTTCGTGCCGACGACGGGATGCAACTCGGCCTCTGGGGCGGACGCAGCCAGGCAGACGAATGGGCGCAGCGTGCAGCCACGCGGCTGGCCGGCCTGGTCGGCGACGAGCACGTGGTGGTGGTGGAGCGGCGCGGTGGCCGCCAGCCCGCCGATGTCGACGGGTGGGTGCCGGCATCGCTCAGCTCGATGTTCGACCCCGTTGCCACAGGGGTCACGGGTGCCGCCAGAGCCTCGTCGAACCCTGCCGTCGATGCTCCTTGGCCGGGTCGCTTGCCGTCACCCTCGCCGGCGGTGATCCACCCCACGCCACTGCCGATCACCGTGGTTGACCAGTCGGGGTCGGTCGTCACCGTCAGCGGGCGAGGTGTCGTCAGCGGCCCGCCGGCCGAGATCCGCTTCGGCAGATCGGCGGGGGATGTGATCGCGGTGTGGGCCGGACCATGGGTGCTCGATGAGCGATGGTGGGACCCGGCACGGCATCGTCGTGCTGCCCGGTTCCAGTTCGTCACCGCAACGGGCCGCGCCTACGTGGCGTCGATCGAACGTCAGCAGTGGTGGCTGGTGGCCGAGTACGGGTGACTCGACCTGCGTCAGGCCGAGACGAGGTTGCGGTTCTCCCGCTCGTCAACCTCGAGGCGCAGCAGATCGGTGCTGAGCCGGAACCCGACCGACCCAGTTCGGTCCCCAGACCTCTTCGAGCAGCTGCACCCTGGCCCGCACCTCGGCCGGGTGACGGCAGAGCTGCTCGAACAGGGCGAACTCGATGCGGGTCACCGGCACGTCCTGGTCGTGCACCTGGATCTCCTTGCGGCCGACGTCCACCGTGAGCGGGCCGATGTTGATCAGCGATGCAGCCATTGGATCCCAACGGGTGTGCACGTTGCGCGGCCTTCGCAGGAGCGCCTGGCAGCGGGCGGCGAGCTCATCGGGGGTGACCGGCACGGACACTGCGTCGTCGGCGCCGGCTCGAAGGGCACGGATGCGCACGGCGTCGGCGTCGGGGGGAGCAATGCCGACGAGGTACGCATCCGTGAGGCCACGAATGGTGTCGAACAAGCTGCCTCCCCGCGGGCTCGGCAACTCGAGGTCAACCATGATCACGTCAGGCGAAAAGGATTCGGCAAGCATGAGCGCAGCCGACCCTTCGGTCGTCGCGCTCACCGAGAAGCCCCGCTCACGAAGGGCGACCGCGGCCACCCGACGCAGCAATGCGTCGTTCACGGCGAGCAGGACCCGTGGAGCGAGTTGTGCGTCTGGTTCCATCCCTGTTGAATCTCCGCCTGTGCGAGTCGAGCCGGTGGGTGTCCGCCCCGGGTTCACAGGAGCTATCGGCATGCCATCGGCGTTGCTGTAGCGGAGATTTGCCGTTCACCCCGTCTGGGGGACGCCACGTTTCGCTCCAGTGGCACCTAACGTCAACGAGATGCAGGAGCTCCTCGCAACCGTGCGCGCCCAGGTGGCTTCCCGAAGCCCTGTCGACGATCGTGAGCGCGCATCGATCGCCGCCTTCCTGCACGAGGTAGATCGGTTATCGGTTGCCGAAGCCGTTCGACGAGCATGCCGATGCCACGCACATCACGGCATCGGCGATCGTCGTGGGGCGCAAAGGGGTGGTGCTCCACCTCCACAAGCGCCTGCGGAAGTGGCTACAGCCAGGTGGGCACATCGACGCCGAAGAGACACCATGGGATGCGGCGCGGCGCGAGGCGCACGAGGAGACCGGGCTGAGCGTCGAGCTCGTCGAACCGGCACCGAGGTTGGCCCACGTCGACGTGCACCCTGGGCCGCGCGGGCATCGTCATCTCGATCTCCGGTACGTGGTGACGGCGCCACCCGACAAGCCGGCACCACCCGCCGGCGAGAGCCAGCAGGTCGAATGGTTCCCGTGGCATCGTGCGATCGCGATGGCCGAGCCAGGGCTCGAGGGCGCCCTGCGCTCGCTGCAGCCGGGTGATGCGGTGCTACGTGCCGCCCGCCAGGGTGATGCCGCCGGCTGCAGCTCCGTGTACCTGCGATCGCGGCGCTTCGCGTTGCCAACGGTCCCGGTGGTGCACAACGATTCCGAGGTGCGCCGGTGGATGGCCGACGAGATGGTCGGCCGTACCGACATGACGGTTGCCGAGGTCGACGGCGTGGTGGTCGGGTTGATGGTGCTCGATGCCGGGGAGCCTGGCGAAGGATGGATCGAGCAGTTGTACGTCGATCCAGGCAGGGCCGGGCGCGGGCTCGGGCGCCAGTTCCTCGAACGGGCCAAGCTGCGCTACCCGGCAGGTCTGCAGCTGTGGACGTTTCAGGTGAACGAGCCGGCACAACGCTTCTACGAGGCGAGCGGGTTCGTGGTGCAGGAGCACACCGATGGCGCGGCAAACGAAGAACGCGCCCCCGATGTGCGAATGCGATGGGCTCCCCCGACCGGCTGATCCTCCTCTTGATGATCGTACAGGTGTTCGATACAGTCGAGCTCCCGTGGGGTTCAACAATCCGGACATGCCATGGAGAGATCTCGAGCAGATGCTCTCCGGTCGTGGCAAGGATGGGCGCGCCCCCGGGTCGCCGTCGTGGAACGGCGGTGGCGATGGCCCGGCATGGGGCCGCAAGCGGCAGCCGTTCCAGCCGAGCACCCCCGACGTCACCCACCCGCTGATGCGGCCCGACGCGGGATGCGTCCCGTACGCCGAGCTCCACTGTCATTCCAACTTCTCGTTCCTCGACGGTGCGTCGCATCCGGAGCAGCTCGCCGAAGAGGCGGCCAGACTCGGCCTGGAGGCGCTCGCCGTCACCGATCACGACGGCCTGTACGGCGTGGTGCGGTTCGCCGAGGCGGCACGCGCGGTGGGGTTGCCGACGGTGTTCGGCGCCGAGATCACACTCGGTTCCAGTCCGCGAGGCGGGGCGAGGAATGGCCGCGTCGCCCGCAGCGAGGCCGACACCCAGCAGCAGCTCCGGGTGGCCAGTGACAACGAACGACACGTGCCCGATCCTCACGGTCAACACCTGCTGGTGCTCGCCGACGGCCCGGCAGGATATGCCCGGCTCGCCAGGGCGCTCAGCCTCGGCCACCTGGCGGGGGAGAAGGGATCGCCGCAGTTCACCCTCGCTGATCTCGCCGACACCGGTGCCGGTCATTGGTGGGTGCTCACCGGATGCCGCAAGGGCGCGGTGCCAGCGGCGCTCACTGCCGAGGGGCCTCGGGCTGCCGGCCGCGAGCTGATGCGGCTCGTCGAGCTGTTCGGACGCGACCGGGTGGTGGTCGAGCTGTGGGACCATGGCGATCCACTCGACTCTGCACGCAACGATGCGCTTGCCGAGCTCGCGGCCCGCCACGATCTGGCCTGCGTCGCCACCAACAACGTGCACTACG
>VFMC01000429.1:0-1841 GCA_006515795.1 Acidimicrobiaceae bacterium
CCGGCTCAGACTGTCCGGTATCGACGGTCGTGAGCGCAGACGCGGTCACCGAAAGCAGCGGCCGACTCTGACCTGGATCGAGCACCAGGATCCGGATGACTTCGGGAGCGCTCTCCACTCCGTGCGGATCGGTCACCACGAGCTGGAACTCGTGCAGCCCGTTCCGCTGCGGAGCGAAGGAGACGACCGCACTCGTGGCATTCGGCTGGAGGGCCACGGTCCGGCCCTTCAGCTGGGTCCACTGGTACGTCAACTGAGACCGATCGCTGAGGTCCGGGTCGAACGAGGAGTCGCCGCGGAGCACGATGCGATCGCCGGTGACCACGGCCATCGGCGCATCCTGCGGCGTGGCCGTGAGCAGGCGGGCCAGGTCTTCGACGGAGATGTCGGCGGCGGGCGGATGGTTGGTGGAGACGACCTCCACCGACACGCGATCCGGCTCGCTGTCGAGCAAACCGTTGTTGACCACCAGTTCGAACGTGTAGACACCCTCGCGATCCGGCACGAAGGTCGGCGTGGTGGTGTTCGGGTTGTCGAGCGCGGTCAGCGTCGAACCCGACGGCACCATCAGGCCACCGTTCTCGTCGCGAGCGACGGTCCAGCGGTAGGTCACCCGGCGGCCCTGAGAGTCGACGCTCTCGTTGCCGTCGAGCCGCACGAAGGCCCTCAGGTTGCTGGCCGGATCCGCGGTCGGATCGGGAATCGTCGGGGCCACGCCTCCGCCGACCAGGAAGTCCACCTGATAGGTTGCATCGATCCCGGCGTCGGCGTTCGGCGCGAGGGTCTTCGGATCCGTGGCCAGCACCAGCACCTCGGCGATGCTCGTGGAGGTGCCATCGGAGACGACTACCCGCGGCTTGTAGAGGCCGGCCGCCACGAGGTGCTGCAGCCCGTCCGTGCCGGTGTAGAGGTCGGTGCGGAAGTGCAGCGTCGGGGTGGCGGTGTTTCCGCCGGTGATCGTGACCATCGTCGTCGGCGTGCTGACCGGGTTGGCCTGGTCAGGCGCCATCGCGATGCTCCAGGAGTACGTCAGCGTGTCGCCGTTGGCGTCGGTCGACCTGCGGGCATCGACCTTCACACTGTCGGTCGTCCGCAGCGTCGTGGTCACGTCGAACCGGGGCAGCACGATGCAGCGCATGAAGCCCGCGTCTGCCACCGGCGCCACGTTGTTGATGATGATCGACACCGTGGTGGTCCCGGTCGCCTGGAGCTGGTCCGTGACGGTCAGCTCGAAGGTGTAGATACCGGCCAGCCGCGCGTTGTACCGGACGGCAACCGTGCTCGAGGTGAACGCGGTGGCACCGGCCGGCGAGGCAATGAGCGTCCACTGGTAGCTCACGAGCGGAGATCCGGTGCTGCCGGAGTGCGACCCGCTGCCGTTGAGTTCGATGATCTGCGGGCCACCCTGCAGCGACTGAGCCTGGATTGCCGCGACCGGCGGCTGGGCCTGGCTCGACACGATGACCGACCTATCCTGGAACGACGTATCGGTGCCGTCGCCCACGGTCAGGCGCACCTGGTAGACGCCGGCCACGTCAGGCGTGAAGCTGGCCTGAGAGGCGAGCGTCGTGCCGTTCGGCGTGATCGACGCCGTCGTGATGCCGCTCTCGGAAGGCACGCTCACGAAGCGCCAGGAGTAGGTCAACGTATCCTCGGCGTTGGCATCGGTCGAGGACCTGGCGTCGAGCGCCACCGCCGCACCGGCCAGCGCCGACGTCGGGGCGATGAAGCTCGCCACCGGCGCCGAGTTGAGCACTGTGACCTGCACCGTGGCAGGCGACGAGTCGGCCTGACCGTCGTTCACCACGAGCCTCACCACGTAGACACCCTTGCGATCCGGC
>VFMC01000429.1:1855-2942 GCA_006515795.1 Acidimicrobiaceae bacterium
TCCGGCGCGAAGACCGGGTGCGCCGCCGCCGTCGTGCCGTTCGGGGCCAAGACGGAGGTCGTGATGGCGCTGCCCGAAGGCACGCTCACGAAGCTCCAGTGGTAGGTCAGCGTGGCGGCGCCGGTCGAGCCGGAGCCGTCAAACGTCACATTTGCTCCGGCGAGCGCCGTCTGGTTCGTCCCGGCGCTGGCCACCGGCAAGGAGGCCGGCGACACGACGATCGTACCGTCCACGGCGGTCGAGTCGGCCGTTCCGTCGTTGACGACCAGCCGGACGACGTAGCTGCCCGGCACCGTCGGCGTGAACGAGGAGGTCGAGGCGGCACCGGCGCCGTTCGGAGTGAACTGCACCGAGGCCGGGTTGACGCCGGCCGGGGCGGTCACGACGCTCCAGGTGTAGGTGAGCACGTCTTCGATGTTCACATCGCTCGAGCCCACCCCGGTGACCTGGACCGCGCTGTCCTCGGTCGCCGCGGAGGGCGGCGTGAAGCGCGCCACCGGGGCCGAGTTGATCACGGTGATCTGCACCGTCGCCGCGGAGGAATCGAGAGCGCCGTCGCTCACGATCAAACGCAGCACGTAGACGCCCTTGCGATCCGGCAGGTAGCTCGTGAGCCCGGCCTGCGTCGAGTTATTCGGCAACAGACCGGCCGTGGTGATCGAGCTGCCCGAAGGCACGCTGACGAAGCTCCAGCGGTAGGTCAAGTTCGTCGCCGGATCGGCATCGGTCGACAGCGTCCCGGCCAGTTGCACCGGCGAGGTCGCGGTCGCGGTCCTGTTCACACCGGCGTTGGCCACCGGCCGGGAGTTGACGACGGTCGCCGTCACGACCGACTGCGTCGACGTCACGGTGCCGTTATCGACGACCAGCGCGATCACGTACGACCCTTGGCGATCCGGCTGGAACTGCGTCTGGTGAGCCTGGCCCTGATCGTTTGGCTGGATCGCCGCGGTGGTGATGGAGCTGCCCGCGGGCCTGCTCACGAAGCTCCAGTGGTAGATGAGAGGCAGGTTCTGCGGATCGGTCGAAGTCGACCCGGTCAGCAGCACCGGCTGCGTGACCGTTCCGACGGAGAAGACGCTGGCGG
>VFMC01000430.1 GCA_006515795.1 Acidimicrobiaceae bacterium
ATCACCGCGGTCGACCCGACGGGCGCGGCGGTGTCGGCTCGGCTGGTGCTCACCGTGAACAGCCCACCGCAGATCGCCGACCTGGTGCTGCCGAACTGGACGATCGATCGCAGTCTCGTCACGTTGCCGCTGGTTGCGACGAACGGCACCCCGCCGTACTCGTGGTCGGCGAGCGGCCTGCCGCCAGGCGTCGCGATGGATGCGACCACCGGCGCATTGGTCGGCACGCCCACGCTGGCCGGCGCCTACACGCTCGATGTCCAGGTCACCGACGCGGTCCTCGTCGCGGCCCGCCGCACCTTCACGATCACGATCAACGCGGCGCCGACGGTTCCCGCGCCGACGATCTCGCTCCGTCAGAACCGGCGCTTCAGCAACGTGCCGGTGGTGGTGGGTGGCACCCCGGCGCACACCTGGTACCCGGTCGACCTCCCCTCGTTCGTGACACTCAACCCCGATGGAACGATCTCCGGTCGCGCACCGGGCGGTGCCCAGCAGGTGGTGTTCACCATCGGGGTGATCGATGCCGCCGGCGCGATCGTCGACGCCACCGTGATCACCCTCGACATCACCTGACATCCCCCGCCCCCGGTTCCGGGTGGCGCTATGAGACGTAGACGACGCGGCTGATCTCGTCGATGGTGGTGACGCCGAGCGACACCAGCTCGGCGGCCTGCCGAGCCATCGAGCGCATGCCCTGCTCGACGGCGAGCTCGCGCACATCCTGCGGGGTCGCCCTGGTCACGATCAGCTGCCGCACCTCATCGGTCACCTTCAGAACCTCGTAGACGCCGACGCGCTCGCGATAGCCGGTGTTGGAGCAGAAGTTGCAGCCCGTGCCGTGCACGAAGGTTGCGGCGGTGTCGCCGCCGAGTGATTCGAACAGGGCGAGCTCGGAGACCCCAGGCGTGAAGGGGGTCGCACACGAGGTGCACACCCTTCGTACCAGGCGTTGGCCGATCACTCCGACGATCGACGACGACACCAGGAAAGGTTCGATCCCCATGTCGAGCAGTCGATACATCGCCGAGCTGGCGTCGGTGGCGTGCAACGACGACATCACCAGGTGACCGGTGAGCGCGCTCTGCACGGCGATGCGGGCCGTCTCCTCGTCGCGGATCTCGCCGACGAGGATGATGTCGGGGTCTTGGCGCAGGATCGACTTCAGGCCGCTGGCGAAGGTGACACCCGCCTGGTTGTTGATCTGCATCTGATTGACCACGGGGTACACGTACTCGACGGGATCCTCGATGGTCATCACGTTCAGCTCGCTGCGGCTGATCTCGGCAAGCGTCGCGTAGAGCGTCGTGGTCTTGCCGGAGCCCGTGGGGCCGCTGCAGATGATCATGCCGTGCGGCTTGTGCACGATCGAGAGGTACAGGTCGTAGACCGACTCCGGCATGCCCAGGTCGGACAGTCGCTTCATCGAACGAGTCGTGTCGAGGAGACGCATCACCGCGGTCTCACCCCAGATGGTCGAGGCCGTCGCGACGCGCACGTCGAGGGTGCCACCGTCGACGCTCATCTGGAACTGACCGTCCTGCGGGCGGCGGCGCTCGACGATGTCCATGTCAGCCATCACCTTGATCCGGCTCACCAGCTCGGGTCCGGCCGAAGCCGGCAAGCTCAGCGCTTCGCGCAAGGCCCCGTCGATGCGGAACCTGATCCGCAGGCGTCCTTCGGTTGGTTCGACGTGGATGTCGGACACACGATCACGTACGGCCTGGGCCATGATCTTGTTGACGAGCTGGATGATCGGTGCGTCGTCGTTGGGATCGAAGGTGATCGTCTCCTCGATCGGTTTCGAGTCGGCCCAGATCTGGCGAACCTGATCGTCGTCGACCAGCCGGATCGGCATGATCCGGAACTCGCGGGCCGTTGCCTCCGGAACCTTCTGGAGCGCCTCCTCGGTGGGTGTCTCGCGACGAAGATCGATCGTCGGGAGGCCGAGCTGGGTGGAGAGCGCCTGCGTCAGCAGGCGTGGATCGACAAGGCCCTGCTCCACGAGGATCGCGCCGAGCTGGCGCCCCGACTCCTGCTGCAGGTTGAGCGCCGCCGAGAGCTGCTCCGGCGTGAGCATGTGGCCCGACAGCAGCAGCTCGCCGAGGCGGGTTCGCGCCTCCGGTGCGATCATCTCGCTGAGGGCCGCTGTGGCGATAATCACCGGTGATGGATCCTCTTGCGGGGGGTCGCGTCGCCACTTCATCTGATCTGCATCCTCCGGTTGTTCCAGTGCTCACTCCATCACTGTCCGGTGCTCCGGCGAGATTGCCACATGCTTGTTCCGTAGATTGAACCGGTGCAGTCGCGG
>VFMC01000431.1 GCA_006515795.1 Acidimicrobiaceae bacterium
GATGTCGCGAGGGAACGGGCGTCACTGCACGGCGCTGATGAACTCCCCGGCCGGCGTGTACTCCACGTAACCGCCACCTCGCGGGCCGGTCACGTACACACGGACCACCACGGAGAAGTCGTCGGTGAAAACCGAGCGGTCGACGATGATGTGGCTGACGGCTCCCTCCTCGACCGCCAACGTCGTCGGCGCCTCCACGACCGCACGAGCGATGAAGGCCCAGTCGACATCGGAGGCACTGAACAGGCTCGCCTCGAGATCGCCGTCACCGAAGAGCGTGACCGGTGACGACGCGCCCACGGCACCCTCGCGCCACGGGTACTCGTCGACGTGCGTCGGGGTGTTGGCGTCTTGTGCGCTGGCGAAGGCGTAGTCGGGGTACAGGATGATCTGCATGAACCGGCTCGGCTCGCCACTGATCGCGGCCTCGAACGCGGCGACCACGGCGGGGGCGCCACCCTCGTCGAACAGCGAAACGGTGGCCGCCGGGGCGGTGGCTCCCGGCGACGTGGCCGGCGACGTGGCGGCCGGCGCAAGGGTGACGAACACGGTGGGCTGCACCCCTGGCACGGTCACGTCGTCGAGCGCATCCTCTTCGTCGGCGAGCAGGCTGTCGGCCGTCTCATCGGCATCGGCAAAGATCTCGTCCGTCTGCTGTGACGCATCGCGCGACCTCAGGAACGCCCACACGCCAACACCGATGCCGATGATCGGGCCGGCAAAGATGATGACCACGAAGAGAATCGAACCCAACGACCGGCCGCGGCGCGGCGAATCGCCGAAGGGAACCGCGGGTGCGGCCTGGTACCTGCCAGGAGCGGGAGCGCTTACGAACTCGCTCGGCGTGGGCGGGGGCGCCGCCCCGAAGTTGCCGGGAAGCTGTGTGCTGCCGCCAGGGATCGGCGTGGACCGGGGCGGTCTACCGCCGGGGCCGTCGAGGGGGTTGGGTGGCGTGGGTGGGGAGAATGACATCGGACCTCCTGTTGCCGACGTTACCGAACCGGCGCCGCCGTGCGGGCAACCGGGTGCGCTCAGCTCGTGAGATCGGTGGCCAACCGCCGCGCCTCGTCCCAACTCGCACGAGCAGCGATCAGGGCGCGAAACGGCATCACCATCTTCGGCATGCTCACACCGAGTACCCCGCGCAGCCGCCCGCGGTGTCCGTAGAGCGCGGCGAGCGGACCACCGGGTGCTCCGGCGAACACGTACACCTCGTCGTCGCCGTGGGCGCGACCGACGAACTGGACGCGGCTCTCGAACTGGTCGCTCCAGAAGAACGGAACCGACTCGTAGGGCACGGGTTCCTCGCCGTTGGCAACGGCAAGGAGGTTGCGGGCGGCCGCCGCTCCCTGCTCGGCGGCGTTGGTCCAATGCTCGACGCGCATCTCGGCGTCGTCGTGCGGATCGAAGACGTGGTTGTGCCAGCGAGCGCAATCACCGGCCGCGTACACGCCATCCACGCCGGTCCACAACGAGTCGTCGCACACGATGCCGTCGGCCAACGTGAGGCCACTGCCTGCCAGCCACCCGGTGCTCGGCGCCACGCCGATGCCCACCAGCACCACGTCAGCCGGCACCACGGTGCCGTCGCCGAGGCGGACGCCGGTGACCCGATCACCGCCCTCGATGCCGGCAACTTCCACGCCACACCGGAGGTCGATGCCATGGCGCGTGTGAACAGTCGCCACATCGGCGCCCATCACCGCGCCGAGCCCGCGGATCATCGGTGCTGGCGCTCCTTCGAGCACCGTGACCTCGCAACCGAGCTGGCGTGCGGTTGCCGCCACCTCGAGCCCGATGAATCCCGCGCCGATCACCGAGAGCCGGGCGG
>VFMC01000432.1 GCA_006515795.1 Acidimicrobiaceae bacterium
AGTGATGGTGACGTAGCCCGTGGGGCGCCCCTCGCGCTCGGCCAGAAGCGGCGATTGCGTCGCACCGCTGGCCGCGGCGAGGTCTTTCACGACCTCGGTGATCTGATCGCTGTACGGCACTGCGGCGGCGACTCGCTGTTGCGCCTTGACGATGCGCGACGCGGCGATCAGCTCCATGGCGCGCGTGATCTTCTTGGTTGCCTGGACGCTGCGTATGCGTCCACGAAGAATGCGCTCCTGACCTCCGGCCATGACTACTCCGTTGCCAGCGTCTTGGCGCTCTCGGCCTCACCGAGCTCGCCCGCGTCGGTGGCAGTGACATCGGCTTCGCGGGCAGCAGTTTCCAACTTGTCCACGAACTGGTCCCTGAAGGCTGCGATAGCGTCGCCGAGCTCGGCAGGCACGTCGGCCTTCGGATTCGAGCGGATTCCGGCCAGCAGGCCACCCTGCGTGGAACGCATGTGCTCGAGCAGACCGGCCTCGAAGGCGCGCACCTGGTTGACCGGCAGGCTGTCGAGGTAGCCCTTGGTGCCGGCAAAGACGACGACGACCTGTTCGTCGACCGGCATCGGGCTGTTCAACGGCTGCTTGAGAAGCTCGACGAGGCGGTAGCCGCGCTCGAGCTGGGCCTTGGAGATCGCATCGAGCTCGGAGCCGAACGTGGCGAAAGCCTCGAGCTCGCGGAACTGGGCGAGGTCGAGCTTCAGCGTTCCGGACACGCCCTTCATCGCCTTGATCTGGGCGGCGCCGCCCACGCGGCTCACCGAGATGTGATCGAGATGACGTTGGTGGGGATGTAGGCCGACACGTCGCCGGCCTTGGTCTCGATCACCGGAAGCGCGGTGAGCGAGCCGGAGCCACGCTCGACGCTGAGCTTGGCGGCGCGCTCGAGCAGGCGGCTGTGGAGGTAGAACACGTCGCCCGGGTAGGCCTCGCGGCCCGGTGGGCGGCGAAGCAGCAGCGACACCTGGCGGTACGCCTCGGCCTGCTTCGAGAGGTCGTCGTACACGATGAGCGCGTGCTCACCGCTCTCCATCCAGTGCTGACCCATCGCGCAACCGGCGTACGGGGCGAGGTACTTGAACGGAGCTGGGTCGCTGGCCGGTGCGGCCACGACGACGGTGTAGTCCATCGCGCCGTACTGACGGAGCGTCGCGACGGTCTGGGCGACGGTCGAACCCTTCTGGCCGATGGCGACGTAGATGCACTTCACGCCGAGGCCGCGCTGGTTGATGATCGCGTCGATGGCGACGGTGGTCTTGCCGGTCTTGCGGTCGCCGATGATGAGCTGGCGCTGGCCGCGACCGATCGGGGTCATCGCGTCGATCGACTTGATGCCGGTCTGCAGCGGCTCGTGCACGGGCTGGCGGCCCATGATGCCCGGCGCCTGGATCTCGACTCGACGCTGGATGCCGCCGACGATGTCGCCCTTACCGTCGATCGGCTGACCGAGGGCGTTGACGACGCGACCGAGCATCGCATCGCCGACGGGCACCGACAGGATCCGGCCGGTGGCCTTCACGGTCTGGCCCTCCTCGATGCCGAAACCCTCGCCGAGTACGACCGCACCGATCGAGGTCTCGGCAAGGTTCAGCGCAAGGCCGACGGTGCCGTCTTCGAACTCGAGCAGTTCGTTCACACCGCAGTCGGGCAGGCCGCTCACGCGGGCGATGCCGTCGCCGACCTCGGTGACGCGACCGACGGTTCGGGCTTCGAGCGACGGCTCGAAGCCTTCCAGGTTCTTCTTCAGCGCGGCGGCGATGTCGCCGGCGCTCAGGGTGAGCTCTGCCATGGTTCTGTCGTCTCCTAGAGGCGGGACTTCAACTGGTCGATACGGGTGCGGACGCTGCCGTCGATGACGGTGTCGCCCACCGTGGCCACGACGCCGCCAAGCACGGACGGGTCGACCACGACTTTGAGGTTCAGCTGCTTGCCGGTGGCGTTGGCCAGGGCCGCGCCGAGGCGCGCCTGCTGATCGGCGGTGAGAGCCACCGCGGTACGAACTTCGGCAACCTCGAGGTTCTTCGCCGCCGAGGCACGGGCGACGAGCTTGTCGATTATCGCGGGCAGGTCGCGTCCGCGGCCGGCGCCGACGACCATCGACACGAGCTGCGTGGTGGTGCCGGTGGCCTTGCCGCCGAGCAGGTCCTCGACGATCGCCTGGCGCTTGGCCGCGGGGATCTGCTCGTCGGTCAGCGCGGCGCTGAGCGTGTCGCTCGACTCATAGCTGCGGGCGAACCGGAACAGCTCGTCCTCCACCTCGTCGAGCGTCCCCTCGGCGCGGGCGATCTCGAACAAGCCCCGCGCGTACCCTTCGATCCTTGGGTCACTACGACCGTCACTCATGCGCTGGCTCCAACTCGCGTGATGAAGCTCTCGATGAGCTCTTGATGGGTGGCCGCATCGAGTGAACCGGTTACCACGTGGTCGACCGCGGCACTCGACAGGCTGGCGATCTCCGCACGGAGCTCGTCGCCGACCCGCCCCGCGGCGGCGGCGATGTCGATGTCGGCCACCTCGGCGCTCACTCGACTCCGGCCGTCCTCCAAGATCGCCGCAGCCTGGGCGTCGGCCTCGGCCAGGATGCGCGTGCGCTCGGTGGCGATGTCGCCCTTGGCCGTGCGGATCTGCGCTGCCTCGGTCTCGGCGTCGGCTCGGGCCGCTTCGCCGGCATCGAGCTCGGCCTGGATCTTGGCTGTGCGGCCAGCCATGCCCTTCTTGATGAGCGGCCCGGCGAACTTGACCAGCAAGCCGAAGATCAGCAGTGAGGCGAAGGCACCGAAGATGATCTCGTAGCGCTCCGGCCAGAACCTCGACGGGGTTTGGGTGATGTCGTGCTCGGCCTCGCCTTCGGCGAGCAGACGGATGATGGTGTTCATCGCCCCGCTCCCATCAGCGACGACACGACGCTGTCGACCATCGCGGCCTCAGGCTTGCGGCCCGTCGCCAGTTCGGCGGCTCGTCCGCTGACGTCGGCGACAGCGGCGTGCACGTGCGGTGCTGCAGCCGCCTTGGCGG
>VFMC01000044.1:0-12884 GCA_006515795.1 Acidimicrobiaceae bacterium
CGCGGCGTTGGCGTTGGTCGTCGGGTCGAGCAGCTGATCTGCGCTGGTGACCCCGATCCCGGCGAGCCAGCTCTTGTGCGGCTTGAAGTTGATCTGGAACAACCCGTAGCAGCAGGAGTTCTTGGCGGTCGGCTTCAGGTTGCTCTCCCGCCAGGCGATTCGCAACGCCTCCTCCTCGAGGTCGTCGGGCCACACCTGGCGGATGATCGCCTCGACCTCGGCGGTGGTGTAGCTGCGCCGCACGATCGTGGTGGTTGGAGCCGATGTCGTGGCCGGAGCGGCAGCGGTGGCAGCCGGCTTCGGCGCGGCGGGCTTCACCGTGGTGGCGGGTGCCGCCGTGGTGGCCGGAGCCGTCGGGATGGTGGCGTTGGCCGGCAGACAGATGGAGCGGCCGGGGAACAGCTTCGTCTTCACCGTGGCGTTGTTGGCCGCCAGCAGCTGCTTGGTGGTGACACCGGCGCGCTTGGCGATGCGGATCCAGTAGTCGCCGGCCACTACCTCGTACGACTTCACACAAGTTGGATGAGCCGGCAGCACGGCCACCGGTGCGACGACCGCAGCAGCCGAAGGCGCTTGCGCAGGAATCGCCGGCGCCGACTTGGTCTGCACCGCAACGGGCCGGTTTGCCTGTGGGGCAGGTGCCGCGGCCGCGCTGGCGACCTGTGCGGCTGCCGGCGCCGGCACCGCTGGAACGTTGATCACCGCAGCCACTGGCACAACCGCAGCCGCACCGCTTGGCACGGCAACCGCTCCGATCGACGGCGCGGTGCGGAACACATCCGAGCCGCTGCGCTTGGCAGCGAGCGCGAGCAACACAGCGAACAGGCCGAGCAGCAGCATCATCGCCATCCGCACGACGAACGGGTCTGACGTGGTGGTGAGACGCTGCAACGAGAACCCGTTCTGGCGAGCCGGGGTCTGGATGACCGCGAGGTGTTGTCGCGACCGGGAGGCCGTCGGTGCCCGAGAAGGCACGCGGCGAAGCACCCGTGTGGGCTCGTCGTGCCAAAAATCGCGTTCGACATCACCGATGTCGTCGTATGGGTTGTTCATGCTTCCCCGCCCTCAGTCGGCCGTCGGTTACGAAGATGACGAAATGTCTATCTCTATCGTCACACGATTGCAACAGAGAGTGGCGTCGCCCCGAACGAGCACCCGGATGGCGACCCTTCCGCCAACCTCGAATCGCGGCAGCCCGGCGGACGGATCCACCGGGCTGTCGCTCGACGCGGAGAGGGTGGGATTTGAACCCACGGACCACCGTTAGGGGGTCCCCGCATTAGCAGTGCGGTCCATTCGACCTGGCTCTGGCACCTCTCCAGTGCAGGCGGAGATGCTACAGCAGCGACCCCGACCGTCCCACCGAACAATCCCCGAGTGCCGACGGACACCACCGTTCTACACTCGCCGTTCGTCATGGCGTCGATCCAGGTGAGCCACGTGAGTTGGTCGCGTCCGGGGGGCGCCGAGCTGTTGCGCGACGTGAGCTTCACCGTGGCACCTGGCGAGCGAGTGGCCTTGGTTGGGGCCAACGGTGTCGGCAAGAGCACCCTGCTCCGCCTGATCGATGGCGAGCTCTCCCCGACGTCGGGCACCGTGTCGATCGACGGCCACCTCGGGGTGATGCGCCAGCTCGTCGGCCACGGCGACGCGACCGTGCGCGATCTCCTCGTGTCGCTCGCTCCGCTACGGATCCAATCGGCAGCTGCAGCGTTGGCACGTGGCGAATCAACGGCCGTCGACGATCCGATGCGCTACGCCACCGCGCTGGCCGAGTGGGGCGACGCCGGCGGCTACGTGGCCGAAGTGTTCTGGGATGCCTGTTGCACGCGGGCGGTCGACGAATCCTTCGCCCAGTTGGCGATCAGGCCGCTGCGCACCCTCAGCGGCGGCGAGCAGAAGCGGCTCGCGCTCGAAGCAATCCTGCGCAGCGAGTTCGACCTGCTGCTGCTCGACGAGCCCGACAACTTCCTCGACGTGCCCGGCAAGCGGTGGCTCGAGGACGAGTTGCGGGCCACCAGGAAGACGATCCTCTTCGTCAGCCACGACCGCGAACTGCTCGCAGCAACCGCCACCAAGGTGGTGACGGCCGAGGCCAGCGGAGCATGGACCCACGGTGGCGGATTCGAGAGCTACCACGAGGCTCGACAGGCGCACCTCGAGCGCCGAGAGCATCACCTCTCGGTCTACGAGGAGGAGCGTCAGAAGTTGGAGGAGCTCGTCGCCGAGATGCGACGGCGGGCCAAGATCAGCGAGGTGTTCGCGTCGCGGCTGAAGGCCGCCGAGAGCCGCCTGCGACAGTTCCTCGACAGCAACGACAAGCCCGAGCTCGTCCGCGAGCAGCGCATCGACATGCGCCTCGGTGGAGCACGCACCGGAAAGCGGGCCCTGGCCCTGAGTCGGCTCGAGCTCCACGGCCTCACCGATCCCTTCGACTCGGAGATCTGGTACGGGGAGCGGGTGGCGGTCCTCGGCGGCAACGGCGCCGGCAAGAGCCACTTCCTCCGTCTGCTGGCCGGCGACACCACCGTTGCCCACAGCGGCGAGGCACGCCTCGGCGCCGGTGTCGTGCCGGGGCACTTCAACCAGACCCACGAGCATCCCGACTGGGTGGGCGGCACCCTGCTCGAGATCCTCCACCGTCACGACGTCGTGCGCGGACCCGGCATGGGGATGCTCCGCCGCTACGAGTTGCACGGGTGCGCCGAGCAGCGCTTCGAGACGCTCAGTGGCGGACAGCAGGCCCGGTTCCAGGTGCTGCTGCTCGAGCTCACCGGCGCCACGCTGCTGCTGCTCGACGAGCCCACCGACAACCTCGATCTGGTTTCGGCGGAAGCCCTGGAGGCCGGCTTGGCCGAGTTCCGCGGCACGGTCGTGGCAGTCACCCACGACCGCTGGTTCCTGCGCAGCTTCGACCGGTTCCTCGTGTTCGAGGGCGACTGCTCGGTCACCGACCATCTCGATCGGCCGGCGGCCTGGCGCTGACGCCACTCGAGCGAGCAGACGATCAGCCGGGGGCGATCAGGCGGCGACGGTGCTCGTGGTCGTGGTCGGCGCAGTCGTGGTCGTGGTCGTGGTCGTCGGCGGTGGCGCGGTGGTGGTCGTCGTGGCGGGTGTGCTCGGCTCACCCGTGGAGGCAACCGCCGGGGCAGTCGGCCCCGTGGGTTCCGGCGTCGTGTCGACCGCCGGCTCGGGCAGCGTGGTGGTCGGCAGCAGCGGTGGTGGCTCTTCACCAAGTCGGGTGTCCACCCTCGGCGACCGAGCGATGCGGTGGGCTCGAACATCCGCGCCAGCGCGTTGAGCTGGAACGTGCAGTGCGAGTCGTCGCGGGTGCGGAGGTTGAGGTTCACCGCGTCGAACCGGCAGCCACCCTCGCGTGAAGCGATGTACACCGCCCACTGCTGGGTGGCGGCGTCGGCGCCGTCGTTGGCGAACTCGGCGGCGATCACTGCCGCCTCCGACGGGTTGCAGGCGAGGTGGTTGCCGAAGAACGGAATGCCATCGGCGGTGAGGTTCCAGAAGGGCTCCTCCTGGATCGGCGCGGGGAACGGTCCCGGTCCAGTGTCGCGACCGTTGCCCGAGGTGATCCCGCTCCAGATCCCGAGGGCGGCGAGCGTCTGGGCGCCGGCCTTGCCGTCGACGCGCAAAGGAGGGGTCGCCTTCTGGTACGTGCGGACCGCGTCCATCGACGCCTTGTCGTGCAGGCCGGTGATCGAGGCCGTGTAGTAGCCGAGCTCGGCCAGGCGGCGCTGCAAGCACGTCACCGACTGGCCACGCTCGGAAGGGTCGATCTGCGCATCGGCCAGGCAGAGTGGCGCTGGCGGCACGAGCGGCACGAACGCCGAACGCATCGAGCCGGTGTCGATCTGCAAGGCCCGCAGCGTGCGCTCCCCGGCACGGCCATCGGCGGTCAGCCCGGGCATGATCGCCTGGAACCACCTGATCGCGTCTTCAGTGGCACGGTCGTACACCCCGTTGTTGGCCACGTGATAGCCGAGCATGGCCAGCGTGAACTGGAGGCACCGCACATCGGCGCCGGTGTCGCCGCGCACGAGCTCGGGGTGGGCGATGCATGCCTGCAGCTCCGGCAACTCGGCCGCGGCCGGGGTCGCGGCAGCGCCGAGCGTCGACATCGTCACGCTCACGACTGCTACTACCACGCAGAGTGTCCGCCTCACCACTCCCAATCTACGCTCGAAGCGGCCAAAAACGCAATGCCGCGGCGAAACACCCCCCACCCCCACCCCAAGAAATCGCCGGTTCGACACCTGCGTGACACCGACCGCGCCAGGCCACCCCCACTAGCGTCGGCGCTCGTGCATGTGCTGATGATCACGCTCGACCAGTTCCGTGGCGACTGCCTCTCGGCTGCCGGCCACCCGGTGGTGCGCACGCCGTTCCTCGATGAGCTGGCGGCCACCGGGGTGCGCTTCGCCCGCCACTACAGCCAGGCGACACCCTGCTCCCCCGGGCGAGCCTGCCTCTACACGGGTACCTACCAGATGAACAACCGGGTCGTTGCCAACGGCACACCCCTCGACGCACGATTCGACAACGTGGCCAAGGCCGCGTTGCGAGCCGGATACCGACCGGCGCTGTTCGGCTACACCGATCAGAGCATCGACCCGCGCGAGGCGAACGGTCCAGACGATCTGCGGATGCAGCACTACACCGGCGTGCTCCCCGGCTTCGATCCCGTGCTCCACATACCCGACAGTCACGCCCCCTGGCTCGACTTCCTGGCCGCCAACGGTCATCCGCACCTCACGGCCATCGAGGCCCTCCGCACCGAGAACCAACGCCCGGTCGAGCTCGGCATCTCCAGCTTCCTCACCGATGGGGCGAGCGATTGGCTGCGCAGCAGGCCACCCAGCGAGCCCTGGTTCGCGCACGTCTCGTAAAGCGACACCCGTTCCACGAAGCCCTGTTGCACATCCGCCAATCAGCTGCACCGACCGACGAGCGACGCATGCGCGCACTACGTGCCCAGTACTACGGCATGGTGAGCGAGGTCGATGCTCAACTCGGCCGGTTGTGGGCGACGTTGCGCGACCTCGACATGTGGGACGACACGATCGTCATCGTCACCGCCGACCACGGCGAGCAGCTCGGCGACCAAGGCCTCATCGAGAAGGTCGGCTACTTCGAGGAGAGCCACCACGTCGTCGGCCTGATCCGCGACCCGCGCCATCCCGGCGCGCATGGCACGGTGGTCGATGCCTTCACCGAGAACGTCGACATCTTCCCCACCATCTGCGAAGCGATCGGCGTACCAGTGCCGGCCCAGTGCGACGGCCTTCCGCTCACGCCATACCTGTGCGGCCAGGAGCCGCCGTGGTGGCGCGAGGCCGCCCACTGGGAGTACGACTGGCGCGAGCAGTTCATCGACGGCTCACCGCACGATTGGCCGTGGGACCGACGGCTCGAACGCCAGCACCTGGCAGTGATCCGCGACGATCGCGGCGCCTACGTTCAGTTCGCCGATGGCACCTGGAAGTGCTTCGATCTCGCCACCGACCCCACGTGGCACACCGAGATCACCGACCCCGCGGTGGTGCTCGGCTACGCCCAGGCGATGCTGCTGTGGCGGTCGCATCACAGCGATCGCACGCACACCGACATGTTGGTGCAAGACGGCGGTGTCGGCAGGTTCCCCGATCCGGTGATGAAGGTGTCGGTCCCCGACCCCTGACAGGGCGCTCAGCCGCTCGGCGCTCAGGCGCTCAGCCGTGGAGGCCGCTGATCCGAACCGAAAGGCACGTCACGCAACCCTCGAGCTTCACGTACTCGCTGATGTCGACCGTGACCGGTTCGTAGCCCAGCTCGACGTACAGCGCGGCCGAGCGGGGGCAGTCGGCAGCCATCAGCAGACGATCGTTGCCCAGCAGCACCACGTGGGCACCGGACTCCTCCGGGGCAGCGATGAAGCGAGGGAAGACCGACTCATCGTCGACCACCGGCCGCCAACCGACGACGGTGCCATCGGGCAACGGCCGTCTGTTGTTGGCTTGAGGTGCAATGCCTTGGTGAGCGGGACCGCGACGACCGTGGCGCCGATCGGTTCGAGGATGGCGCGCAACTGGCGGATGCCCTCGCCATTGGTTCGTCCGCCACGACCCACGTAGACGGTGTCGCCCACCTTCAACACGTCGCCGCCGTCGAGCGTGCCCGGCGCACGGATGCGGTTGATCGAGCAGCCGATCGACTCGACGACCTTCTCCACCTCGAGGATCTCGGGCTTGCGCGAATCCGCACCCGGGCGAGCGATGACGGCAACGTTCCTGAAGGCAACCATCGTGTCCTCGATGAACGCCGAGTCGGGGCAGTCGAGCGCTTCCGGCACTTCGATGATCTCCCAGCCCGCTTCGCACAGCACCCGGACGTACTGCTCCCACTGCCGCACCGCCAGGTCGACATCGACGGGCACGCGGTCGATGTGGGTAACGATTCCCTCGGCGAGGCGAGAGCTGGGGCGCCTCACGAGCGCTTTCATCGTTACCATGCCTGCGAGGTTATGAGATCGGAGCCAACAGGGTGAACGGAAACGTCAGCTACTCGCACCGCAGTGCCGGTGTGATCAGCGTGGAGGCCGTGGAGGCTCCTGAGGAGATCACGAGCGACTGGATCGACGAGCAGCTCGCCGAGACGTACCAGCGATGGGGCCTGCGACCCGGGCTGCTCGCCGAGCTCGCCGGGATCAAGGCCAGGCGGTGGTGGCCGGAAGAGGTCACCTTCGACCAGGCCGCGGCGATGGCCGGGCGCAAGGCGATCGATGCATCGGGCGTCGATCCGGCCGAGATCGGGATGATGATCTCCACATCGGTCTGCCGACATCACCTCGAGCCTTCCGTTGCCTGCGCCGTGCACAGCCACCTCGGGCTGCCGTCGTCGTGCACCAACTTCGACCTCGCCAATGCATGCCTCGGTTTCGTCAACGCGATTCACCTCGCCTCCACCGCGATCGACGCCGGCTTCGTGAAGTACGCGCTCATCGTCGACGGCGAAGGCAGCCGGCACACGCAGCTCGCCACCATCGCCCGGCTTCAGGGCGAAGGCGCCCTCGTCACCGACGTGTTCGACGAGTTCGCGTCGCTCACACTGGGCTCGGGCGCCGCGGCAATGGTGCTCGGCAACCTCGAGCAGCACCCAGACGCGCACCGCGTGGTCGGTGGCATCACCCGCGCCGGCACCGAGCACCACACGCTGTGCGTCGGCGATCTGGAGAAGATGACCACCGACACCAAGCGCCTGCTCGAGGCCGGGCTCGACCTGGCCGACGAGGCATGGGCCGATGCAAAGGCCATGTTCGACTGGGCCGAGGGCATGGACCACTACATCATCCATCAGGTCAGCTCTGTGCACACCCGGCTCATCTGCGAGCGGCTGTCGATCGATCCGGCCCGCGTGCCGCTCACCTATCCCCGCCTGGGCAACGTCGGGCCGGCCGCGATCCCAATCACGCTCGCCGGCGCGGCACCCGACATCGCCGCCGGCGAACGGGTGCTGTGCATGGGCATCGGCTCGGGACTCAACACGAGTCTCACCGAGATCGTCTGGTGAGCGATCCTCTGGTGAGCGATCCTCTGGCGAGCGATCCTCTGGTGAGCGATCGTCTGGTGAGGACTCACGCTTGAGTGCGCCGGCTCTCCCGTCGGCCGACGAGCTTCGGCGATGGGGTGTCGATGCCGGTTGGTCGCAACTCATCTCGGTCGGTGCCGGCAACGGCGCCACCGCAACGTGGCACGTGCTCGACCGCTCCCCGGTGCGACCCGTCGCAACCCTCGTGTGCGTGCACGGCAACCCCACGTGGTCGTACCTGTGGCACCACCTCGTGGCCCGGCTAGGCGATCGCTACCGGGTGATCGCCGTCGATCAACTCGGGATGGGCTTCTCCGATCGCGGGCCGCAGCGTCGCTACGCCGAGCGCGTCGCCGATCTCGCCGACGTGATCGCCGCACTGCACATCGAGGGCCCGATCATCGCCGTCGGCCACGACTGGGGCGGCGCGATCTCGCTCGGGTGGGCCGTCGGCGAGCAGGCTCGGCGCGCCGACCTCGCGGGAATCGTGCTGTGCAACACCGGCATCGCCGTGCCGGCAGGTCGATCGGCGCCACGGCTGATCCGACTCGCCGCGACGGGCCCGATCACCTCCTTGGTCGGTCACCGCACGCGGATCTTCGTCGACGGCACGATCGGCCTGTCCTTCAAACGCCTGCCGAGGCCGGTGCGCGAGGCACTCCGCGCGCCGTACCGGCATGCCGCCGGCCGCCGTGCCATCGCCCACTTCGTCGACGACGTGCCGTTCACCGCCAGCCATCCGTCTGCGGCCGCGATCAACGACGTGGCCGAGCGTGTGCGCAGTCTGACGGCGCCGACTCTGCTCACCTGGGGAGCCGCCGATCCGGTGTTCGACGACTCGTTCGCGCTCGATCTCGCCGAACGCATCCCGCACGCCGACCGCCACCGCTTCCCCATCTCCGGCCATCTCTCGCCGCTCGAATCCGATGTGGCAGGCGTCGTCGACGCATGGTTGGCCGACCAGTTCGGGCGTCGACCGGCCGCGCCACCTGGAAAGGCGCGCGTCGCCGCAGGTCCGCCGTCGTACACACCTGGGTGGGCCGCGATCGAAGCCCGGGCCAACCACCCCGAGACGGCATTCGTCGACGGCAAGTCCGGCGCGCGCATCTCGTTCGCCGAGCTGCACCACCGAGTGATGGGCGCCGCCGCCGGGCTCGGCGCGCTCGGCGTGCAACCCGGCCAACGCATCGCGCTTCTCGTGCCACCGGGCATCGATCTCGTCACCGCCGTGTACGCGTGCTGGCGCGCCGGTGCGGTCACGGTCATCGCCGATCGCGGACTCGGGTTGCGTGGTCTCGGCCGAGCCGTTCGGGGTGCTCACGTCGACTGGGTCATCGGCCCCCCACGAGCTCTCGCCGCGGCACGTTCCCTGCGCTGGGCGCCGAGAGCTCGCACCATCGCGGTCGGCCGAAGGCGAGCGCTGGGCGCGGTGGCTTGCCTCCACGAGCTCGCTTCTTCCACGGCATCGCTGCCGCCACCACCCGACCCCGATGATCTCGCCGCGGTGCTCTACACCTCTGGCGCTACCGGCCCGGCCAAGGGCGTGCGCTACCGCCATCGACAACTCGCCGCCCAGCGCGATGCCTTGGCCAGCACCTATGGCATCACCGCCGACGACCGCCTCGTCGCCGCATTCGCCCCGTTCGCGCTGTACGGTCCCGCCCTCGGCATCACTTCGACGATCCCCGCTGTCGATGTCACAAAGCCCGGCACGCTCACGGCAGAGGCGCTGATCGCCGCGTGTGCCGCGGTTGACGCGACGATCGTTTTCGCCGCGCCGGCTGCGCTGGCCAACGCGACCCGCACCGCCACCACCGCGGCCGACCCTTGGCTCGCTCGGGTTCGGCTCGTGCTGTCGGCCGGTGCCCCGGTGCCGATCGCCACGCTGCGGGCCACGGCCAGGCTCTGCCCGGCGGCCGAGCTGCACACCCCCTACGGCATGACCGAGTGCCTACCGGTGGCTGACTCATCGCTCGTCGAGATCGACGTTGCCGGCCCCGGCAGGGGCGTTTGCGTCGGCAGGCCGGTTCCCGGCGTCGATGTGCGTGTTGTTCCACTCGGCTTCGACGCGGGCGTGGTCGTCGCCGCGGTCGGCGTCGCTGTGACCGGCGAGGTGCTGGTGCGCGCCCCGTGGCTCTCCGACGGGTACGACCAGCTCTGGCGCACCGAGCGCGATGCTCGCCCCGTCGACGCGACCTCGGCCACATGGCACCGCAGCGGCGACGTCGGGCATCTCGATGCCGACGGGCGGCTGTGGATCGAGGGCCGATCGGTGCATGTGATCCACGCGGTTGCAGGCCCGATCACCCCGGTGCCGGTAGAGGTCGCCGTGGAGAGCCTCGACGCAGTCGAGCGGGTGGCCGCTGTCGGCGTTGGTCCTGTGGGCTGCCAGCAGCTGGTCGTGGTGATCGAAGATCGCGAGGCCGCCGATGGGCTCGCGTCCGACGCCCTCGCTGGTCGCGTCCGCGCCGCCGTCGACCATCCTGTGGCGGCAGTGCTCACGCTCGGTGCGCTACCGGTCGACATCCGTCACAACACCAAGATCGACCGCACCGCAGTCGCCAAGTGGGCGAGCGCTGTGCTGTCAGGTAGCAAGGCCAGGCGGAAGTGGTGAAGCGGTGGTGGTGAAGTGGTGATGGTTGAGCCGGTCGCCTTGAGTGGTTCGCGACGCGGGGCCACTCGATGAAGGTCCTCGTCACCGGGGCGACGAGCCTGATCGCACGACGCACGGTCGAGGCACTGCTGGCTCGCGGTGACGAGGTGCGCGTGCTCCAGCGGCACGAGGCAGCCGTCGACTGCGAGCACGTGCTCGCCGACGTGCGCGATGCCGATGCAGTGATGGGTGCGGTCGCCGGCTGCGACGCCGTGGTCCATGCCGCGGCCAAGGTCGGGGTCATCGGCGACTGGGACGACTATCGCAGCATCAACGTCGACGGCACCGCCAACGTTGTTGGCGCAGCTCGCGCCCATGGTGTGTCCAGGCTGGTGCACGTGTCGACCCCGTCGGTCGCCCACGCCGGACGCTCACTCGTCGGCGCCGGTGCCGAACCACCGGTCACTGGTCGACGCAGGGCCTGGTACGCCGAGTCGAAGGCGCTCGCCGAACGAGTCGCCCTTGCGGCGGCCAGCGAAGCTCTACCGGTCGTCGCCATCCGCCCCCACCTCGTGTGGGGCCCCGGCGATACGCAGCTCGTGGGGCGCATCGTCGAACGCGCCAGAGCTGGCCGTCTCGCGCTGGTCGGCGATGGTGCCGCGCTGATCGACACCACCTACATCGACGGAGCCGCGTCGGCCCTCGTGGCCGCCCTCGACGCCGCCGTTCCTGGTGCATCCTGCGTGGGCAGGGCGTACGTGATCGCCAACGGCGAGCCGCGCCCGATCCGTGATCTGGTGCTCGGCATCTGCCGCGCGGCCGGGGTCGAGGTCGAGCCGAGGCGGGTGCCACTGCGTGTCGCCGTCGGCGCCGGCGCGCTGGTGGAGCGGGTCTGGTCGTTGCGCAGCTCGGGCACTGAGCCCCCGCTCACCCGGTTCCTCGCCGAGCAGCTCGGCACGGCCCACTGGTTCGACTCCCGGCCCGCTCGCGACGACCTCGGCTGGAGCCCACCCGTCACCATCGACCAGGGCCTCGCTCATCTCGCCGACTGGTTCGCCGCCGGCTCGCCCTCATTGTGATCCGTGAGCCTCACCGGCTTCGATGCCGGCTCCCACTCACGCAGCTCGAAGACCGTGAGCGCGAGCCGCCAGTGTGGCGGTGCAGGCTCACGGACGGGCACCAACTGCGGTGGTGTCAGCCCACCGGGCTCGGGCCGGAGGACCGGACACGATGAGGGTTCGAGCGCGATCGCTGGCAGGCTTGCGGCCGTGAACCAGCGAGATCTGCTCGTCATCGGCGGCGGCCCGGCAGGTTCGGCGGCGGCCATCACCGCGGCCCGGGCCGGGCTGCGGGTGACGATGTTCGAAAAGGGTAAGTACGGCCGCGACAAGGTGTGCGGCGACGGCCTCACCCCGCGGGCGGTCGCTGCGCTGGAAGACCTCAAGATCGATCTGGCGCCGGCGCATCGCATCGACGGGCTGCGGATGATCGCCGGCAACAAGGTCCGCGAGCTCGCCTGGCCCACCACCGATCGATTCCCGAACCACGGCGCCGTGTGGCCGCGCCATCGCTTCGACACCCACCTGGTCGACGTGGCGATCGACGCTGGCGCCGAGGTGCGCTTCGAGACCGAGGCGCTGCCCGCGACCGAGAACGGTCGAGTCACCGGCGTCGTCGCGGGTGGCGAGTCGTTCACCGCGCCGCTCACCATCCTCGCCGCCGGCGCGCAAGGCGCGGCGGCGAAGATCGTCGGCTGCGAGCGCGATCCCGACGAACCGTTCGGCCTCGCGATCCGCGCCTACGCACCGACGCCACGGCACGCCGAGCGGCACCTCGAAGCATGCCTTTCACTGCGCGACGAGCACGGCACCCCTGTGCCCGGCTACGGGTGGATGTTCCCGGCCGGCGACGGCACCGTGAACATCGGCGTCGGCGCGCTGAGCACGATGAAAGGCTTCAGGAAGCTCAACCTCAACACGCTGCTCGATCAGTACGCGTCGATCGTTCGCGAACCATGGGGGCTCGGCGAGTACCTCGACAAGCCGCGGGCCTGGCGGCTGCCGATGAGCAGCGTGCGCCGGCATGGTGCTGGCTGGCTGGCGGTCGGCGATGCGGCCGGGTTCGTCAACCCGATGAACGGCGAGGGCATCGACTACGGCCTGGAGAGCGGCATGCTGGCGGTGGAGCGGCTGCTCGACAACCCTGCCACCGCACCGGCCGACTACGACCGCCTGGTCGGCGAGCGCTTCGACAGCTTCTTGCGCACCGGGCGCCGGTTCAGCTTCCTCATCGGGCATCCGTGGCTGCTACGCACCGGCCTGCGCATCGCCGTCGGCACGCAGACGACCGCCGACATCACACTCGCGGTGATGGGCAACCTCGTCGACAGCACCACCCCTGGCGCGGCGGGCCGCGTGCTGCGCGTGGCCGACGGCGCGCTGCGGCTGGTCGACCCCCTCCTACGCCGCACCCGCGCCGCGGCGTGAAGCCGAACGGTCCGGTCGAGCGCGGGTCAGGGAACCAAGCCCGATCCGCGTGGCGTCGAACCTGCATGAAACCGATGACCCTTCGTGCCGTCACGGCGGCCTCGCTCTCGTTCACGACCCTGGTCGCCGCATGCGGCGCCGAGACCGCCGACCCGACATCACCGTCGACCGCGTCGACCGCGTCGACCGCGTCGACCGCGTCGACATCGCCCTCGACGTCGCCGGTC
>VFMC01000044.1:12966-17449 GCA_006515795.1 Acidimicrobiaceae bacterium
CCACGGGCTTCGAGATCGTCCCCGACTCCACGATCCGGATCTCGTTCGACGGGGGGTCGCTGTCGGCCACCGCCGGATGCAACATCATCGGCGGCACCTACACCGTCGACTCCGGCGGCACCCTTCACACTGAAGCTCTGTCGATGACCGAGATGGCCTGCGCCGACGTGCTCATGCAGCAGGACGACCGCTTCGTCGAGTTCCTGTCGGCCGGTCCGACAGTCGAACTCGACGGCGACGACCTCACGCTGGCATCCGTTGATGCGTCGATCAGGTTCCTCGATCGCGAGGTGGCCGATCCCGACCGGCCGCTGGCGGGCCCGCGGTGGGTGGTCGACTCGATCATCACCGGCGACGCGGCGATGGGCGGATTCGGCGACGCCGAGGCCGCCATCACATTCGCCGATGATCTCGTGAGCGTGGAGGCGGGCTGCAACACGGGCTCGGCGCCGGTGACCATCGGCGACGGCACGATCACCTTCGGTGCGCTCGTCCTCACCGAGATCGCCTGCACGGGGCCGGCGATGGAGTTGGAGACCGCCGTCGTCGCCACGCTCGCCGGTGAGGTGACCTTCGAGATCGAAGCGGGACGGCTGACGTTGATGGCCGGCGCCAACGGCCTGTCGCTGCACGCCGACGACTGAACCAGGGCTGCGCCGCCTGCACCGAAACAATTGGCACACCGGTGACCATTGTGGTTCCGCCTGCCTAGGCTCACGACATGCCGCACCTCGACGAGGATGCCAACGCCGACGGGCGGCGAGCCCGCCGCGATCGCAACAAGTACGCCGGCGTCGAGGCCTATCTCGAGCTTGTCGGCGCCGCCGTGATCGAGAGGACCCGCTGATGTACGGCACGATCCGCCACGAGATCCGCATCCACCGACCGGCCTCCGATGTGTGGGCGCTGGCGGGAGACGCCGCCAAGCTGCACCACTGGTTCCCCGGCATCGTCGATTGCACCGTCGACGGCACCAGCCGAGTCATCGTCACCGGCGCTGGCATCCCGATGCCCGAAGAGATCTTGGCCTGCGACAACACCCAGCGTCGTTTTCAGTACCGCCTCACCACCCCGCTCATCACCCACCACCGCGGCACGATCGACGTGATCGATCTCGGTGACGACACCTGCCTGGTCGTCTACGCCACCGATTGCGACCCGCGCACGATGGCCCTCGTCATCGGCGGCGGCACCGCCGGCGCTCTAGTCGAACTGAAACGACTGATGGAGAACCCCGCGACCGGGCAGGTCGAAACGGATCACGAAGGGGGCGAGCACTGAATGGGCCGCAAGATCTTGTTCATCACCACCGATCAGCAACGCTATGACACTCTCGGATGCAACGGCGGCACGCTCGCCCGCACCCCCGTGGTCGACGCGCTCGCCGCCGGCGGCATCCGCTACGAGCGTGCCCATCCCCAGTCAGTGGTGTGCATGCCATCGCGCAGCACGATGATCACCGGCCAGCACCCGAGCACACATGGCGTGTGGATGAACGGCGTGCCGCTGCCGGAAGCGGCACCATCGATCGCCGAGGTCCTGCAAGGCGCCGGGTACCGCACGGCGATTATCGGCAAGCCGCACTTCGAGCCGTTCCTCGACCCGTTCGGCCGCTTCCCCGAGAACGGCTTCGCCCGCAACGGCACGTTCGGCCCGCACCGCGGATTCGATCACTTCGAGTCGGCGACCCACGGCGCTGCGGGACCGCTGCACTACGCCCGCTGGCTGGCGGACACGCACCCCGAAGCAGTCGCGATGTTCTACCCGGTGCTCGACGGCGCTCTCGAGGTGAATGCGATGGGCGGAGGCGACACCGGCGCTCCACAGGCGCATGTCAACCGCATCCCACGTGAGTGGTACCACACCGACTGGGTGGCCGACCGAACCATCTCGTGGCTCAGCTCGCTGCCGATCGCGGACGACTGGTTCTGCTGGATGAGCTTCCCCGATCCGCACCATCCCTGGGACCCACCGGCGAGTGAGGTGGCGCGCATCGACTGGCGCGACGTTCCGCTGCCACCCGGCTACATCGAGGATCGAGCCGAGCGCGAGCGGGTGCTCGACCTGAAGCCGCGTCACTACCGGGCCTGGTACGACGGCCGCCTGGTGAGCAACTACGAGGCCCCGCTCAACTGGGTGCCGGCCACGCTCACACCGGATCAGGTTCGTGAGATCAACGCGCTGAACGCGGTGGAGTGCGAGTTGATCGATGAGGCGATCGGGCGCGTGCTCGCCGCGGTGGCCGCTCGTGGCTGGACCGACGATGTCGACATCGTGTTCACGACCGACCACGGCGAGCTCCAGGGCGACTTCGGGCTCATGTTCAAGGGGCCGTATCACGTCGACGGGTTGATGCGCCTGCCGTTCATCTGGCGCCCGGCGCCCTCGAGCAACCAGGCTGCGGCAGTCGTGTCGAAGCCCGTCGGCCACGTCGACCTGGCCCCCACTTTCTGCGCCATTGCCGGGGTCGAGGTGCCGTCGTGGATGGAAGGCAAACCCCTCCCCATCAGCGATGCCGACGCCGAGGCCCGCGGCTTCGAGCGGGTGCTCACCGAATGGGACAGCGAACTGTTCGGGGTAGGCGTGCACGTGCGCACGATCACCAACGACCAGTGGGTGTGCACCACGTACCTGCCCGGCTCCGCGCACGACGGCTCCGAGGGCGAGCTGTACGACCTCGAGGACGATCCGTTGCAGCGCGTGAACAGGTGGGACGACCCCACGCTGGCCTCGATGCGCAGCGACCTGATCGCCGATCTGTGGGATCACCAGCCGGCGATGGTTTCGCCGTTGCCACTGGTGCAGGCACCGGTCTGACAACCGGCCGGCTGCCGACCGCCGGCTGCAGCCGTTTCGGTCAGCGCGGCGCGAAGCTCTGCGCGTCGCCGGGGTCACCCTGGCGGAGCAGGGTCATCGGGCTGCGCCCGCCGTCGATGTAGCCGAGGGCGTAGGCGCCCACCTCGTAGCCGAGCAGCCGCTGGATGTGCTCGGGGAACTGCTTCACCTCGTCGAGCGTGTACGAGAGGTACTGGTTCTCTTCCTGGCGCAGCCAGCCGAGCACGTAGTCGACGTTGATGCCGATCCGTGAAGCGGTGCTGGTGTTCGCTCCTCCGCCGTGCACGGTGGAACCGAGGTACAGCACCACCGAACCGCGCGGCATCTCCGCGGGGACCGTGTCGGCCGCGGTGTAGGGCTCGGAGTCGGGTGTGCGATGGCTGTCGGGCACGACGCGCGTCGCGCCATTTGCCTCGACGAAGTCGTTGAGTGCCCAGATGGTGCTCACCTCCACGTCGATGTCGCGGGGAAACGGGAACATGTCGAAGCACCAGTGGTCTCGATGCAGCATCTGGGCGTCGGAGCCGGGGCCGATCGCGATTGATTGGGTGAGGTGCAACTGGTAGGTGGTCTTCTTCGGCCACAGCGTGGCGTTCACGACCTCGAGCACCAACGGGTGCGCCACCACCGCCACGCTGGAGGGGCACCGTGCGAGCAGGGCGCCGGTGCGGCGCGTGTTGCGCCCGGAGAACGAGTCGGCGCCGACCGGTGTTGCGTCGAGCCACGGTTGCAGCTCGGTGGCCAGCCGATCGCAGAGCGCCGGGTCGGCGAGCCGTTCGATGATGACCACACCGTGGGCGAGCAACGCCGCGCTCACGTCGGCAGCGATGGCGTCGGCCTGGAAGCGGACGATTGGACGCAACATCGCCGGAGCTTATGGCGTGAAGCGGGCGACCTTGCCCGTGCTGCCCAGCACGACCCACAGGTTCACGCCGTCGTAGACGATTCCACGGGGGTTGCTGCCGATGGCGAAGTCGGTCTTCGCATTGGTGACCGGATCGATCCTCGACAGAATGCCGGTGAGGTAGTTGCTCACCCATACCCAGGTTCCGTCGAAGGTGACGCCTCTTGGCTCACTGAACCCGCCGACGGTGACGACCGCGCTGGTGGACGCGTTGATCTTCGAGACCGTTCCGTCGGTGAAGTTGCTGACCCAGACCGATGTGCCGTCGAAGGCGACACCATAGGGCCCGACGCCGACAGGGATCGTGCCGGTGATCGTGCCGGTGGTGGCGTTGATCTTGTTGACCGTGGTGCCGAGCCGATTCGGTACCCACAGGTTCGTGCCGTCGAACGCGATCCCGTAGCCGGTAGGAGTGGGCACGGTCGCGACGATCGCTCCGGTCGAGGGGTCGACCTTCGACAGCGCGAAGGAGTTGTTGTTGGTCCAGATGTAGGCGCCGTCGAAGGCGACGGCGTACGGATCTGCGTCGATGCCCAGCGGGTAGTCGGTGACCACGCCGGTGGCGATGTTCACCTTCGACAACGAGTCCATCGAGAGCAGCGCGTCGATGGCTCCGTTCGCCACCCAGATGCTGGTTCCGTCGAACGCCACCCCGAAGGGATAGGCGCCCACCGGGATCGTCGTGGTCGCGCCGGTGAGGGCGTTGATCCTCGACACCGTGTCGCTGCCGCTGTTGGTGACCCA
>VFMC01000045.1:0-1659 GCA_006515795.1 Acidimicrobiaceae bacterium
CACCCCTGCTCCCGTTCCCGCTGATGCTCCGCACGATGATAAGTCCCGCAGGCCGGCCCGTTCGCGGCAAGCCCCACTTCCCACCACAAGATCTGGGCCGATGCTGTCCCGGCCGCCGAGACGGATTCGGCCCAGATCGTGAACGGGGCGGGATCGGGGTTCACCTTGACGGCTGTGACTCGCTGAACTATGAAGCACCGGTGCTATCCGATCTGGCGGCGACGTGACGGCCGACGTGGTCTCGCCGGTGCCGTCGTGCGCACTGCTCTCCGTGCGACACCGCTCGGTCGCCTGAGATGGCCGACCGCAGCTACCTCGATTGGCCGTTCTTCGACCAACGCCACCGCCTCCTGAAGGCGGAGCTCGACGCGTTCTGTGCCCAGCTGGGCCCGCTGGCAGATGACGAGCGCGACGTCGACGAGACGTGCCGAGCGCTCGTCGGGCACCTGGCCGGAGCGGGCTTGCTGCGCCTCTGTGCCGAGCTCGACGTGCGTTCGCTGTGCCTCGCCCGCGAGGCGTTGGCCTACTGCGGAGGCCTCCCCGACTTCGCCTTCGCGATGCAGGGGCTGGGATCCGGGGCGGTGTCGCTGTTCGGCACCGCTGCGCAACGCGATGCGCTCTTGCCGCGCGTCGTCAGTGGCCAGACGATTACGGCGTTCGCCCTGTCGGAGCCCGACGCCGGATCCGACGTTGCCGCGTTCGCCACGGCGGCGCGCCGCGACGGCGATGTCTACGTGCTCGACGGTGTGAAGACCTGGATCTCGAACGGGGGCATCGCCGATGCCTACACCGTGTTCGCCCGCACCGGTGAAGCGCCGGGGGCGCGCGGGCTCTCGGCGTTCCTCGTCTACGCCGACAACCCAGGGCTCCGGGTCACCGAACGGATCGCGCTGATCGCGCCTCACCCGCTGGCGACGCTCTCGTTCGAGGGATGCGTGGTACCGGCCGACCAGATGATCGGCGCACCCGGCGACGGCTTCAAGGTGGCAATGGCGACCCTCGACGTGTTCCGCTCCACCGTCGGTGCGGCGGCGCTCGGCTTCGCCAGACGGGCACTCGACGAGACCCTCGCTCGAGTCTCGAGCCGCCAGCTGTTCGGTGCGCCACTCGCCAACCTGCAGCTCGTGCAGGGACAGCTCGCCGAGATGGCACTGGCCGTCGACACCGCCGCACTGCTCGTGTACCGCGCCGCCTGGGCCAAGGACTCCGGAGCCGAGCGAGTGACGCGCGAGGCGGCGATGGCGAAGCTGCACGCGACCGAAGCGGCCCAGCGCGTCGTCGACTCGGCCGTGCAGCTCCATGGCGCGCTCGGCGTGACCAGCGGGCATCCGGTGGAACGGCTCTACCGTGAGGTTCGCGCGCTGCGCATCTACGAGGGCGCGAGCGAGGTGCAGCAGGTGATCATCGCCCGCCAGACGCTCGCCGCGCACGCAGCCGAGGTGGTCCCTGGCTGAAATCCACGTGACCGGCGCCCGCCGGCGCTCGGTTGATCCGTGAGCGCCACGCCGCGCCCCGGACGGTTTCGCTCACGGAC
Source organism: Acidimicrobiaceae bacterium (assembly GCA_006515795.1). Taxonomy (GTDB): domain Bacteria; phylum Actinomycetota; class Acidimicrobiia; order Acidimicrobiales; family Ilumatobacteraceae; genus VFMC01. Next base: position 1,535 of record VFMC01000045.1, read on the forward strand.
CCCGAAGTTCGTGAGCCACAACCGGCTCCACCCGTGCTGATGCTCACGGACGCCGGCCTCGGTGAGTCGGACGCCGCGCTGCAACCGGCCATGCCGGTGCTCGGTTCTCGGACGTTCCCAACCTC
>VFMC01000045.1:1668-14217 GCA_006515795.1 Acidimicrobiaceae bacterium
CTGATCGCGGAGTGACCGAGAGGAAATCATGGATCCATCCAAGAACGTGCACGCCCGGATCGCTGCGCTCGAAACCGAACTCCAAGCGTTGAAGGCCGACCTCCCGGTAGCGAACGAGTCGGCCACCACCGATCGGCGAGGGCTCGTGAAGCTGCTTGCCGCCGGGGCAGTCGGCGCGGTCACCGGAGCCGTGGCGCTGTCCGCGAGTCCTGCCGGCGCGGCCGACGGGGCACCGGTCGTGCAAGGCGTGGCCAACAATGCCACCAACACCACTTCGCTCGTCGCTTCGGCCGACAGCGCCCTCTTTCTGAACGGGGCTGTCTACGGTCTCGAGGTGGACGGCGGTGCCGCAAACGCTCTGTTCATCGCCTCGGGGCTGTCGCCGCAGGCCAGACCAGGCGACGCAGGCGCGCTGTACGTGGACGCCGGCGGAACGTGGTGGGTGTGCGTCATCGGCAGCGCGACCGCGGCCACCTGGCGCTCGATCGGCGGACCAACGGCGGCTGGACAACTGAACCTGCTCCCCGCACCGCGGCGTGTCTACGATTCGCGGCCCGGAAACGCACCCACGCCCGGTGGCGACGGCGCGCTGGCCGGCGGAGGGTCACGGCCGGTCGACCTCAGCTTCGGCACGGCAGGGGGCATCCTTGGCCCGGCTGTGCCCTTCGCCGCGACGGCCGCGCTGCTCAGCCTCACTGTCACGAACACTCTCGGCTCCGGGTTCATGGCCGTGTTCTCCAACGCAGTCGTGTACCCCGGCAACAGCAACATCAACTGGTCGGCCAGCGCTCAGAACATCGCCGTCACCACCCTCACCGCTTTGGACTCCGCCAGGGTGTGCCGGTTCCAATCCGGTGGAGGGGCCACCGACTTCCTCGTCGACGTCATCGGCTACTACCTCTGACGGCAACTCGAGCCGACGATTGGTGCGCCACTCGCCAACCTCCAGTTCGTGCAGGGACAGCTCGCCGACATGGCACTCGCCGTCGACACCGCCGCGCTCGCCAGACGCTCGCCGCCCACGCGGCCGAGGTGGCCCCGGGCTGAACCGCTCTCAACCGGCCATGCCGGCACTCGGTTGATCCGTGAGCGCCACGCCGCGCCCCGGAAGGTTTCGCTCACGGACCCCGAAGTTCGTGAGCCACAACCGGCTCCACCCCCGCTGTTGCTCACGGACGCCCCGATCGGTGAGTCGTTCGCCGCGATGCAACCGGTATGGCGCACGGGTTCCGTCACGACGTCGCCAGGGTAGAGTTCGGTTCACCCTACATCGAGCATGCGCCGCAGCAGGCGGCGAATGGTTTGGCGTTCGGCCACCGACAGCGCGGCCAGCATCTCGGCTTCCACGCCCTGAGCCAGTCGTTCGGCGCGGCTGAGCAGCGATCGTCCCGATCGTGTCAGCGATAGGAGGTTCCTTCGGCGATCGGTGGCATCGGCCGCGCGCTCGACGATGCCACGTTGCTCCATCGCGTCGGTCATCGTGACGATTCGGGCTGCGTCGATGCCGAGGATCGTTGCGACTTCCTTTTGCGAGCAAGGGCCTTGCTCGCCAAGCGTGGCGAGGTAGTCGAACAGCGATCCTGAAACCGGCGCTGGGCGTCTTGCCCCAACCGAACCATCAAGTAGCCGGCATCGTTGGTGAGCGCTGCCGGCAGTCCTTGGGGACCCGTGGGTGGTGATGAGGCGACCATGAACGCACGATAACCGGCGCAACGATTGATGGGAGCATTCGTTGCGTCGAACCTTCATTGCACTATGCATTGATTGCGTTCCGCATGTATCCTTGGGAGATGGACGAACAACTAGAAACCACGGATCACAACATCGAGATCGCACTCGGCGTGTCGAAAGCGATCTTGAACGGCGACTGGCAAGGGCTCGACTCCCTCCTCGCACCTGACTTCAAGTACAACGGCGACCTCGGCGAGCCGTACAGCCGCGACGAGTACATCGGCTTCATGCAGGCCATGAAGGGCGCCATGTCGGACATGAAGATGGAGTTCACCCATGTGATCAGTCAGCGCGACCTGGTCTCGGTCCGCTTCGTCACCACCGCCCGTCAGACCGGCAAGTTCATGGGCGCACCGGCCACCAAGAAGCAGTTGGAGATCCGCGGCATCTTCGTGCGGCGAATCGCCGACGGTCAGGTCGTGGAGGAGTTCCAGGCGACCGATCTGCTGTGGATGATGACCCAGATGGGCTTCGGGTCGCTGTTGGGCTACTCGATCGGTGTCGGGCTCTTCCACAAGAAGGCACCGATCCCCGCCCGAATCACCTGACAGGGGTTCCGGCAGGCCTCACGTCGTGGACGGGAAGTGTGACGACCACCTCCGCGCCGTGATCGCTCTCGGCGATCGCGACACGGCCGCCGTGGGCACGAACGAGCTGATCAACCACGGCTAGCCCGATGCCGCTGCCGGCGATCGGTCGGCTGCTCTCGCTCCGGTAGAAGCGCTCGAAGACGTGCGCTCGATCGGCACGGCTGATGCCGGGACCGTCGTCGATCACGGTGAGCACTGCCCCTCTCCCATCGATGCTCGGCCCGACGTGCAGTTCGAGGTGCCCGCCCGGAGGGGTGAACTTGATCGCATTGGTGAGCAGGTTGGTGACGACCTGCTCGAGGCGGACCCGGTCGCCGTCGACCATCACCGTCTCGAGCCGACGCACGAGCTGGTGCTGATTGGCGTCGATCGTCGAGGCCATCGAGTCGGCGACGGCCGCGGCGATCGTTGCCAGATCACATCGTTCGTGGCGCAAGAGCGGTTCGGTCGTCGCCGCGTCGGCGTCGGCGAGCACGCCCAGGTCGTCGACGACGTGACGCAGACGCAGCACGTCGTCGTGCAGTTGCACGAACCGCTCGAGGCTCGGCTCGGCGATGCCGTCGATGATCTCCTCGCAGCTGCCCTGCAGGACGGTGAGCGGCGTTCGCAGTTCGTGAGCGACGTCGGCGGTGAGGTTGCGGCGAGCCGTCTCGTGGGCCTGCAGGCGGTCGGCCATGTCGTCGAAGGTCGCCGCCAGGCGGCCCAGTTCGCCGGGCGCATCGTGCCCACCGACGCGAGCTGTCACCTCACCCTCTCCGAGCCGGCGGGCTGCGTCGGTGACCTGCGACAGCGGTCGAACGACCCTCCTGGCCAACGGAATCGCCACGCCGAGCGCAACGATCGCAGCCAGGAGCGCCCCGATCAGCACCGCTCCCCGAAGCGCATCGCGCACGTGCTGCTCGGCCTGGGCCAGCTCGCCACTGGTGAACGTCACGACCGCCGTACCCACCTGCCGACCGTCGACGATGACCGCGGCGCGACGCTCGTCGCCGTCGCTGATCGCCTCGCTCTGGTACAGGTTGCCCATCGGACCGTGGAGCTGAACCACGGCGCCACCGGCATCGAGCACGGTGAGCGCACCGTTGGCCTGCACGGCCAGCATCACCGCCGAGTGCGTGTCGTCGGCTGCCCACCCGTCACCGTTCTGGTAGGAGACGGCAAGGCTCGCGGCGATCACGTCGGCGGTGGATTGCTGACGTTCGGCGGCAAGTTGGCCGACGGTGTGCTTCGTTCGCCACAGCGTGAGCCCGGCAAGCACGAACACCGCGGCGACGGCAACCGCGACGAATCCGGCGATCAGCCTGATCGCCAGTCGACTGCGCACCAGGCGGTGCCGGGGCTCAGCTGTCACGGCTGATCGCCAATCGGTAGCCGACGCCGGTGACGGTCTGCACGATGACCGGGTTGCCCGGATCGCGTTCGATCTTGCGACGGAGGTCAGCTCGTACCGCGAGCACACCCGACCGGGCCGTGAGGCCAACGCTTGCAGGACGCCCCACTCGGTCGGTGTCAGTTCGACCGTGGCACCGTCGACGACCACCAGCCGGGCGGGCTCGTCGATCGTCAGCAGGCCGTCGCCGTAGGAGACGGGTCCGTCGACCACGGCGCCGACCCGACCACGCCGCAGGATCGCGCCCACGCGCAGCACGAGTTCTCGCGGGCTGAACGGCTTCGTGACGTAGTCGTCGGCACCTGCCTCGAGTCCGTGGATCCGGTCGCGTTCGTCGACCTTGGCGGTGAGCATCAGGATCGGCACGTCGCCGCGGCGCCGCAGCTCGCGGGCGACTTCCTCACCGGACACATCGGGCAGCCGAAGGTCGAGCACCACGAGATCTACTTCGGTGCGCGCCGCGACGTCGAGCGCTTCGGCGCCGCCGGCCGCGGACAGCACCTGGTGACCTTCGTGTTCGAGGTATCGACGAACCAGCTCGCGGATGCGCACCTCGTCATCGACGACCAACACGACTGCCATTCGCACCCTCTTTCATCGCGCTTGGGATTTCGGGCTCGAGACGACGGTAGCCCGACGGATCAGGCCCGGTAAGAGAGCACGGTCGCCATGCCAGTCTCGAGGTGGTAGGTGTTGTGGCAGTGCAGCATCCACTGCCCGGGGTTGTCGGCCTCCACGTCGATCTCCACCGATGACATCGGCAGCACGTTCACCGTGTCCTTGCGGGCGGTGCCCTTGCGCGCCGAGCCCTTGCCGACCATCTGGAACGTGTGACCGTGCAGGTGGATCGGGTGGAACATCATCGTCTCGTTCACGACCCGCAAACGCAGCCGCTCCCCCTCACGCACGGCGATCGGCGCCGAGTCGGGGAAGCTCACACCGTTGATGCCGTGGATGTAGCGCGCGCCATCAGCTGTCAATGCGATGGTCTCCGAGCGGTCAGGCTGCCGCGAGGCCAGGCGCACCTCATCGGTGGCCACGAGGTCGTCATAGGCGAGCGTGCGGCCCGCCAGCTCTGCCGGCCGCGACCCGGCCGCAGGTGGGCTGGCCGACCCGCCGGTGGACAGAACGGCTTCCGCGGCGGGGTCGTCCTTGCCCTCCGGTACGGCGACGATCGGGAACGAGCCGGACTGGACGGTGACGATCACGTCGTAGCGTTCGCCCATCCCGAGCAACACGTTGTCGACCTCCACCGGCTCGACCGGGAACCCGTCGGCGTGCGTCACGGTCAACCGGTGCCCGCCGACCGCCACCCGGTACGGGGTGTCGGACCCGGCGTTGATCAGCCGCAACCGCACCCGCTGCCCTGGCTTGGCGGTCACCGTCTCGCGCTCGAGAGGACCCCGACCGTTGATCACGTGCAGGGGATACACGACGTCGCCGTTCAGCCCGCCCATCATCGATCCCATGTCGCCCATCCCGCCCATGTGCTCCATGCTGGAATGGCCGCCGCCTTGCTGCAGCTCGGCCAGCACCTCCTCTTGGGTGCGGCCATAGCCGTCGAGCCAGTCATCCAGCATCAACACCACGTCGATGTCGAACTCCACCGGATCGTTCGGATCCTCCACGATCAGAGGCGCGTACAGGCCGCGATCGAGCTCGAGTCCCATGTGCGGATGGAACCAGTAGGTGCCGGCATCTGGCAGCGTGAACCGATACGTGAACCGATCGCCCTCGCCCACGGCATGCTGGGTCAGGTCGTGCACGCCATCCATGTCGTTGCGCAGCGCGATGCCGTGCCAGTGCAGCGTGTTGGAAGCAGCCAACCGGTTCACGAACGTCGCCTCCAGCACGTCTCCCACCTTCGCTCGGATCCCACCATCGCCGGGACGGTCACCGAAGGCCCACGTCGAAACCTCGCGGCCACCTATCGACACCGTCGTCGGCGCTGCCTCGACCGTTGCCTTCACGGTCGCCGCACCTGGACGACGGCGCAGTTCCTCGCGCCTTGCCACCGCCGGATCAAGCGGCCCCACGGCGACGCCACCGATCGATGCCGGCGGAGCCGCCGATGTGCCGTCGCCGCAAGCGACGAGCAAGAGTGCCCCGCCGCTCATCATCAACATCTCCCGCCTCGACCAGGTTCCGGTCGCCGACCTCATCGTCTCGACCTCATCGTCTCGACCTCATCGTCTCGACCTCATCGTCGTCGGCATCGTCGGCATCGTCTCGTTGTCCTTCCTCGCTGCGCCGGGGGGCGCGGCGCAGCAGCGGCTCGTGGGACCCCACGATGGCCGATCGATGTGGAGATGGTGTGGAGGCCTGGTGCAGGAGATCCACAGCTCCACTGACGTGCCTCCGGCATCCCTCGCCCTCACCTCCAACAAGAGGGTTCGGCGACGACAGGTGCCGCACTGACCGCACAACGTCGACCGATCGTCCGGGGCTTACGCCTCCGGTCGCAACCCGGCTGCAACTTCCGTTCATCGCGACGTGCCCGCTTGTACCAGTTGTCATGGACAGTGGGGAGATGTCACGGTGCGTGTTGCTGCGGATTGAACCCGCAAACGAGGTGGCCATAGGTCCACCGGCGACAGGAGGACGAGATCGTGAGCGGACGGGTGGACTCGGAAGTAGATCGTGCGGTCGTCCAAGGACTCGGGCAGGGGCGAGCCCGCCGGCTCGTGGTCGTGCTGGCGCTTATCGTCGCCGCGGTTCCGATGTTGCCGAACTCCGCCGGCGCCGAGGTTGCGCCGCCGCTAGCCAACGAGCCTCCGTTCACCGGGTCGATAATCTCGTTCCCAGCCCGCGACTTCATCTCGGCCGAGGGGTGGGGCGCCTACCCGTTCGTCGACGTCGAAGTGCTGCGCGCCAACCCGCAGAGTCCAGGCACCTGGGTGCAGATCGGCATCGCCCCCGACGTCGCGCCGCAAGATGGCATCGTCGAGGTGAACCACCCCGGCGGAGCCTGCTGGACCAACGTCACCCCAGACATCGCCGCCGGAGACGTCGTTCGGCTGACGGCCAAGGACGCCAACCGCACTCCCGTCATCATCGACCAGACGACTACGGCCAACGTCACAGTCACCCAGGCCAGCTACCAGGTCGACGCCTCGACAGTCGAGTTTCGCGGTGTAGCGCTGCAGGCCGGCGGACTCCCGATCGACGCCGACCTGCTCGAGGCGCGGCTGATCGGCAGCTCGAAGGACCGCTTCGAGTTGAACGACAGGCGCGACCTTCGCGCGCCACGCGACGGCAGCTTCGTCATCGACGCCACCGGGAACTGGGTAGCAACGATCACCGGGCTGAGCACGGCCGACGTGTCCCGAGCCCTTGCCGCCGAGAATCGCGTCGTGTGGCTCGGGAGCAACCCCGCCGTCGGCACCGAAGCAACAATCTTCGAGGTCGGCCCGACGGTCGTGCCAGGCCCGCAGTCGCCATGCGCCGCCCCGCTACAAGCTGCGATCGCCGCGCCCGATCGCAGCTCGATCGAGTTCCCGGCGACCGACGTCGGCACCGTGTCGCCACCGGAATCGATCCGCATCGGCAACATCGGATCAGGAGCCTTCGCCGACCTGCTTGTTTCGAGCATCACCGTCACCGGGGCCGATGCGACTCAGTTCGCCATCAGCCAGGACCTGTGCACGGGCGTGCCTGTGGCGGTTGCCGGTCATTGCGACTTCCAGGTCTCGTTCGCGCCGCTCTCGGCCGGCCTCAAGAGCGCGGTCGTGCAGATCCAGTCGAACGCCGGAAACACCCTCGTCCCCGTCACCGCCACCGGGTTCGCCGCGAACGGCGGCGAACAGATCGCGTTCGGCTTCCCGACACCTGGCTTCCTCGGCTTCGGCACCCGCGCCGCCGGCAACACCTCCCCGAGCCAATCGGTGACGGTCAAGAACATCGGCAACGTCGCGTTGCAGATCGGAAGCCTCGACCTCACCGGCGCCAACCCGGGTGACTTCGCGATCGTGAGCAGCAGTTGCATCAGCCAGAGCGTCAACCCTGGCGCCACATGCGCCATCGAGGTGGACTTCACCCCAGGCGACGAGGGCCCTCGGTCGGCGTCACTCGTGGTGAGCAGCAACGGCAACCCAGTGACGGTGCCGCTCCAAGGCGAGGGACTGATCACCACTGGCCTCGTCGATCCGCCACCGGCGCCGATCGTTCTTGGAGTGTTCACCGCCCGCGACTTCGTGTCCGTCGAGGGTTTCGATGCCGGCGAGCCCCTCACCCTGCAGATCATCCGCAGCGGCGTCGTGGTGGGAGTCGCCCACGACGTCCCCGCCGGCGACGACGGGATCGCCGAGGTGAACCACCCCGGGGGTGGCTGCTGGGAGGGCATCACCCCGAACATCCGGGCCGGCGACATCTTGCGGGTCACCCGCAACGACGGCCGGGCGTACCAGACGTCCATCGCCGACGTGAAGGTGCTCCAACGCGCCACCGAGACGATCGCCGGAAGCGGCATCGTCGTGATGAAGGGCTACGCCCGCGACCTCGCCAGCGGGGGCCCACTGCCACTCTCGCAGATCGAGGCCCGCATCATCGGCGCCAGCGCCGACCCGTTCACGATCAACGGCCGCCGCTCCATCCGTAGCGGTGCAGGCAGCGAAGGAGCCCTCGAGTACGACCCGATCAGCGCCGCGAACCCCGATGGGATCATGTGGACGGCGACCTGGGATCTGAGCACTTCGCCCGACGTCGCCCACGACGTCGCCCTTGCCGAGGCCGAGGAGAACCGCATCCTGTGGCTCGGCCGTGATCCGGTGGCACTGTTCGAGACGACGTTCTGGGAGGACGGCGCCGACGTCGTCGACGGACCGTCGGCTCCCTGCACCGCGCCTGGCGAAGCGGCATCCGCCGGAATCGCGATCTCCCCGTCGCTGCAGGTGTATCCAGCGCTGACCACATCGGAGCAAGCCGAGCGAACCTTCACGGTGTGGAACATCGGCACCGCCCCACTCTCGATCTCCTCGGTGACCTTCGGCGGCGCCAACCCCGGAGACTTCTCGGCGATGGGCGGGGTCGCGGGACCGCTCGCGCCCGGTGAGTCCGACACCTTCCGGGTGCGCTTCAACCCCACCGCGCTCGGGGTCCGCACCGCGACCGTCAGGGTGAACGACAACGCCGTGGGATCACCACACACCGCGATGGTGACGGGAACCGGCGTTGCCGTCTCCCAGCCGGCGGCGCTCGCCACCCCGGGCGCGCTGCAGTTCGCCGACACGCCTGTGGGCATCGACTCGGTGGCGCAGACCGTCACGATCTCCAACGAGGGTGGAGCACCGCTCACCTTCGACCCACTTCCCACCATCGCCGGGTCGAACCCTGCCGATTTCCGCATCGACGACACCGTTGCCGGGGCCTGCGATCTCACCTCGAGCCTCGATCTGCTCGAGACCTGCACCGTCACAGTGGTCTTCACCCCGACCGACATCAACGGGCGAACGGCTTCGCTCGTCATCGGCTCCAACGACCCGGTCGGACCGTTGCAGATCGGTCTGGTGGGAACCTCGACCACACAACCGGACGGCACCTTCGACCCGCCGCGCAACCCGCGTTCGATCGACGTCTTCCCCGTCCGCGACTACGTAGCCGGGGCCGGGTTCCCGGACGACGAGTTCGTCCGCGTCGACGTCTACCGCGGCAACGTGCTCATCGCCCGTTCCGAGCCGATCGTGCCCCGCGACCTGAATCCCCTCGATGCCGTGTTCGACGGCTTCATCGAGGTGAACCACGTCGGCGGGGTCTGCTGGGATCAACAGACCCCCGACATCCTCCCGGGCGACACGGTTCGGGCCGTACGTCTGACCGGCACCGGTTCGGTGATCGGGGGCGACCAGACCCACGTCGCCAACGTGAACGTCTCGATGCCGGCCACCGAGGTGAGCCCGGGCGTCGTCGTCGTCACCGGCATCGCGATCGATCCGACCACTGCCCAGCCGATCACGAACGGTGCTTTCGAACCTCGCCTCACCAGCACGACCGGCCTGTTCGCCGTGAACGGTCGCCGCGACCTGCGCGGAGGTCTCGACGGCATCGTCACCATGAACGGATCGCAGTGGACTGCGACGTTCAGCAACCTGAGCGTGGCCGACGTGGCCAAGGCAGTGAGCGGCGACACGAAGGTGATCTGGCTAGGACGCGACCCGTTGGCGCTAACGGAGCTCACACACTGGGAGTGGGCCGAGCAGCCAGGCCCAGATCCGAGTTGTGCGGCGGCTGCGCCGGCGAGCGTGCCGGATCCGACCCTCACCCCGTCGGGACTCGACATGGGATACGCCGGACTGGCGGGCGCGTCACCACCGGTGCCGGCGATCTTCTCGAACACCGGCAGCACCCCCATCATGCCGAACGTCGCTGCAATCGTCGGCCTGCACGCCGCAGACTTCTCGGTATCGAGCACGACGTGCACCTCGGCGCTGGCCCCCGGCGGCAACTGCACCGTCGATGTGCTGTTCGCGCCGAGCAACCTCGGAACGCGGGTTGCATCGCTGCCGATCACTCACGACGGCGCCAACGGAATCTCCTACCTGCCACTCACCGGGGTCGGGGTCGGGACACCGACGATCGCCACGATCAGCTCTCCGGTGGGGGTTGGATCGGTGGTGCACATCACGGGCGCCAACCTGATCTCGACGACCGGCATCTCGATCGGTGGCGGCCAGGCGACACCGATGGTGATCTCGGACGCGGCTATCGACTTCGTTGTTCCGACGACCGTCACGCCGGCCCTGTCGGTTCCGGTCACCGTGACGACGGCCGGCGGCGCGGTCACCACGAACATCAGGGTCGATCCCGCACCGCCGACGATCACAACCGTGACGCCCTCCAGCGCCACGGTGGGCACCACCGTGGTCGTCACCGGGGCGAACTTCACCGGAGCCACTGTCACCTTCAATGGCGTGGCCGCGACCGTCGTCTCGATCGGTGCGACCACGATCACGACCTCGGTCCCGGCCGGCGCAACCACCGGGCTGCTTCGGGTCGAGACGATCGCCGGGGCCGCGACGGCCAACTTCACCGTGATCCCCGCGCCGACCATCACGAGCTTCAGTCCGACGACAGCTCGTCGCGGAGCGTCGATCACGATCAACGGGACGAACTTCGTGAGCGGCGCCACCGCGGTGCGATTCACGGGTACCACCGGTGCCCTCGGGGCGGCCGTGACCGCGACGGTCGTATCGGCGACGCAAGTGCGGGTGACCGTGCCGAGCTACGCCGTGCAAGGCCCGGTGAGCCTGAGCACCAACGGCGGCACCACTTCACGGGTCTTCAGCGTGGAGCTTGCCCCGACCGTGTCGTCGTTCGGCCCAACGTCGGGAGTCGTCGGACAGACGGTCACGATCACCGGCAACAACTTCCTGACGACGTCGAAGGTCACCTTCAACGGAAAGAACGCGACCTTCGTCATCGTGAGCGCCACCACCATCACGGCTGTCATCCCGAGTGCCGCCGCCACCGGTGGCATCCAGGTGGTCAACAGGTGGGGCAGCACGACCACGAGCGCGTTCACGGTGATCCGCCCGCCGACGGTCACGAGCTTCACGCCCCGGACGGTGACGGTGGCGGCCCGAACGGTCACCGTCACCGGCACGAACCTCGGGTCCACCACCGCCGTCACGCTGTCCCGCGGTTCCACCACCGTGACCATCTCCGGCTTAACCATCCTCAGTTCGACCCAGGTGCGATTCAGCGTGCCGTCCGCGATCGCGACGGGTCTGTACACGCTTCGCGTCACCAACCCTGCCGGAACGGCCACTGCGGCCGTGGCGATGAACGTCACGGGATGACCGGACCGTGACGTCGGCTGCAACCCCGCAGGTCGGCCGCGGAGCATCCAACCCTGCCCGGGTACGATCGACACGTGTACGTCGGGATCGACAACGGTGGCAACTCCAACAACGTGACCGTGCTGGATCGCCACGGTCGCTACCTCGTCGAGCACATGCTCGAGGTTCCCAGCCGAGTGCTCGAGGGTCCCGACGTAGCCGTCGCGGCGATGGTCGCGGCCTTCCGGCTCGGACTCGAGCACGCCGGAGCAGCACGGGCTGGAGTCCTTTCATCCAGGGGCAGCACGAACTTCTCGGCGGAGCACTGGCGCGGATTCGACATCCGCGGTGCCCTCGAGGAGGCACTCGGGCTTCCTGTCGTGTACACCAACGATGGCAACGCTGCCGCGCTCTACGCCCACCACTCCCGCTTCGGACCGCTTGCCAGCGAGAGGTCATCGGTGTCGGCCATCGTCGGTACCGGCCTCGGGGGCGGGGTGATCGAGGCCGGACGGATAATCGCCGGTGCTTCAGGCATGGCCGGCGAGCTCGGCCACGTGCACATCCCCATGGACGGCCTCCTCGAAGCCGACCAGCCCTTCCCGACTTGCAACTGCGGCTTTGCGGGTGATGTCGAATCGGTGGCCTCGCTCACCGGGATCGAGAACAACCTGCTGCCCTACTGGCTGAGCCGCTACCCCGACCATGAATTGGCCCAAGTCGACGTGCGCACGGCGGCCAAGCGCGTGCGTGGCCTGGCCGAGCGTCACGATCCCCTGGCGATGGCCATCTTCCGCCAGCAGGCCACGGCGCTCGGGCGGTTGTTCACGATCGCCGCGAACTTCCTCGATCCCGACGCGTTCTTCGTGGGAGGAGGTGTGGTCGAGACTGCGCCCGAGTTCCGCGACGGGTTCATCGACGACGTTCGCACCAGCACCACACTGCGGGTCGAGCAGCTCCGTACCACCGAGTTCGCACTGGTGCCCGACCTCGACATGGCCGGCGCGCGGGGCGCCGCGCTCGCGGCGATGACGCAGTTCCGCTGATCGAAGCTCGGCGTCGAGCT
>VFMC01000046.1:0-4510 GCA_006515795.1 Acidimicrobiaceae bacterium
TACCCGAGGATTCGGCGCCGGGCGAGGCAAGAACCTGTCTTCGGAACCGCTCTGGGCGGGGGTCGCCATCAAACGTGACATAGTGTAGCGTTCTGTGAACCGGAGGGAGCGACCCATGACGACGAGCCAGGCGAGCGATGAACGCGCAAGGAACTACCTGTTCGGCTTCGCCGACGATGGGCGCTTCCTCGCCGAGGGCGTTGCGGTGGAGGAGCTCGCCGCCACCTATGGCACGCCGTTGCACGTCGTGTCAAAGAACCAGCTGCTGGCCAACTTGCACGGGCTGCACAGCGGGATGCAGAGCAAGTGGCCCGGCCCGACGCGGGTGTTACCGGCGATCAAGAGCAACACCTCGTTTGCGCTGTGCCGGTTGCTCTCCGCGGAAACGCCTGGTTGTGATCTGTTCAGCGAAGGCGAGCTGATCGCCGCGCTGCGGGGCGGTTTCGAGCCCGGGTGCCTCTCGCTCAACGGCAACAGCAAGCTCGGCAGCGACACCGAGTTGCTCCGAACGGCGATCACCAAGGGTGTTCGGATCACGCTCGACGACGCGCTCGAGCTCGACCCGATCGAGGCGATCGCCGAGGAGCTCGGGTGCCGGGCGACGATCAGGCTCCGGGTGCGGGCCCGCTTGCCGAAGGCGAAGGCGCCGACCGACTTCCCGGTGCACGGCCCGCTACCAACCGACGTTGCCGCGCAGGCGTACAAGGCCGGAATCCCGTGGGAAGACCTGGTGCCCGCCGGCCGACGGGCGATCGCCTCGCCGCACATCGACCTCGTCGGGCTCCACCTCCACCTCGGGCGCCATCGGCGCGAGCTCACGTTCTGGCGCCAGTCGATGCAGGCCTACGCCGGCCTGATCGCCGACCTCTCCCGCGAGTGGGACGGTTGGCTGCCGCGCGAGATCGATGTCGGCGGAGGCTTCGCTCAACACCTCGATCCGTTCGCCGGCTACGCCCACGAGCACAGCACCGATCGGCAGTACCGCATGCTCGGCAAGCTGATGAAGGTCGCCGGCTGGTTCGGGGACGACGCCCGCTACCGGTCGGTCGTCTCGTTGCTCGAGAAGGAGCGCAAGGGGATTCGGCAGCGTCCGCCAGTGGATCTCGAGCGAAGCGATGTTCCGAGTGGCGAGGAGTACACCGCCACTGTCGCCGCCGCGCTCCGCGATGCGTTGGCCGCGCAGCACATCGACTGCCGCGACATCTTGTTGGAGATCGAGCCGGGACGCGCCCTGTTCGGCAGTGCCGCGATCCACATCGCTCGCGTCGACTTCATCAAACGCCAGACGCTGCCGCTGCCATGGGCATGGGCGGTCACCGACACAAGTGAGGTCTGGTTGCAAGGGGGTGGTCATGGCCCCAATCATCCCTGCGTCGTCGACGGCAAACCGCTCGAGCGCTACCCGGCAGCGTTGCGCATGGTGGCCGACATCGCCGGCAAGAGCTGTGGGCCCGATCAGATCATCGGCGACGCGTGCCTGCCTGGCGATCTCGCCGCGGGCGACCGAGTCGTGCTGGTCGGAACCGGCGCCTACCAGGAGATGCAGTCATCGAACTTCAACTCGATGCCGCGCCCCGCCACTGTGCTCGTCGACGGCGAGCATCACCGCCTGATCCGTCGACGCGAGACGATCGACGATGTTTTCGATCGGGAGATCGATCTCTAGCCGATCAGGATCCGCGCCCTGGCGCACGAAAGGAAGACATGGAAACAACTGGATTCGGTCTCTTCGTGATGATCGTGCAAGTGGTCGCCGCGATCGGAATTCTCGCGTTCTGGCAGACCGCCAGCTCGTGGCCGATGGACGAACCGTGGCGTCCACCCGGCTTCGCGCTGCACGAACGCTGCTTTCGTGTGCCCGACACGGTTTGCGCGCTGTTGCTGATCGCCGCCGCCGTGCTCACGTGGCGCGACGTTGCCGAAGGCCGCAGCTTGGCTCTGGTTGCCGCGGGAATGCTCCTGTTCCTGGGCGTGATCGACGCGACCTACATGTTCCAGAACGGCCTGTTCGCACGCGAGCGAGACGGCCGGATGCATGCGGCGATCGTGATCTTGGTGCTCGGCGTCGCAACGCTGCTGTTGATCGAGCACATTCCTGCGCCCGGCGCGGCCTAGCATCGGCGCTGCCGCACGCATTCGGCATCAGACGTGACGGTCCGTCACGTTAGCACTCGGCCCGGGTAGCGTGCAGCCGATGACAGATCTCGTCGACCGTCCGGTGCCAAGGCAGGCTCGCTCCCGTGAACGAGTCGACGTCATCTGCGCCGCGGCACTGGAGGTGCTGCGCAGGGGAGGCATCGCCGAGTGCACCGTTGCGGCGATTGCCGCCGAGGCCCGGATCACGCCCGCCTCGCTGTACCGGTACTTCGCCAACGTCGAAGCCGTGCTCTACGCCGTCGCCACCCGACAACTCGACGACACCAACGAGCGGCTCGACGAGGCGTTGCGCAACTTGCGGTCGCGCAACCATGCCCGCGAGGTGCTGATCACCCTGCTCGACGACTACGAGTCGAGGTTCCGCGGCGACGCCGCGCTGCGCGCCATCTGGGCCGGAACGATCGCCTTCGATTCGCTGGTCGAGCTCAACGTCGCCGACAGCCGCCGCAACGGAAGGCTCATCGCCGAGCGGGTGTCGCCGCACCTTCGCCGCCCGGTAGACCCGGCGCAGGCGTTCCTCGTCACCCATCTCGTCGGCGGGGGCGTGATGCTGCTGCTGCAGCTCGACGATGAAGAAGCCGACCAGCTACGCACCGGTCTACGCGCGCTCCTGGTATCCCTGCTCGACGACGGTGGCTCCGCCAAGCGTGTGTGCACAGATGCACCGCCCGCCGTGCACTCGCGCACAAACGCAGGGGGCGGGAAGGGGTCCTGAGAGGCGACGATGGGAATCGAACCCATGTACAGGGCTTTGCAGGCCCTTGCCTGAACCACTCGGCCACGTCGCCCTGCACTGCGGTCTCCCGAGCGCGGGCGCAACGCTATCCGCAGTTCATCGTGTTCGCGTGTCGAGCAGGCGCTCGTCGGGGAGATCGACGAAGGCACCGTTGGCGAGGTAGCCCTGCACGTCGACGACCAGGTGGGTGGCGGTCTGGTTGAACACGCAGGCCCTACCTTGACCGTCGAAGCGGACGAAGGCCAGACCGGCCAGGATCTGACCGGAAGCATCGGTGTTGAGGTTCGAGTAACCGCCCGGCGCCGAGCTGCACGGAAGCACTTGCAGGTATCCGGGCCCGGTGGTCTCGGTGGCCACGAGCGAGACCACGCCGGTGGCGTTGGGACGGCCGACGATCTCGGTGATGCTCCCGCCGGGCGGTGGTCCGCTGAGGCGGGTGTCGAGGAGCCGCACATCGACGATGTCGTCGATCGACGCGTCGGCCATGTAGCCCTGGAGATCGACCACCATGTGCGCGGCACGCTGCGTGAACAGACAGGCCTGGCCCTGACCGTCGAAGCGAACGAACGCCAGCCCCGCACGTATCTGTCCGCCGGCATCGGCGTTGAGGTTCGATGAGCCACCAGGTTCAGCGCCGCACGGGAGCACTTGCACGTACCCCGCACCGGTCGTCTCGGTGACCACCAACGACACGACCGCGGTCGAGTTCGGGCGACCTGTGATGATCGTCTGCGATGCGTCACCTGGCTTCGCACCGCGGCGGGTGTCGAGCATCCTGTCGTCGGCGACGTCGTCGAACGAGAGCGGCGCGAACCACCCTTGGAGGTCGGCGACGAGATGGGTCTTCGACTGGTTGAACAGGCACGCCCGTGCTTGGGGGTCGAAGCTGACGACTGCGAGGACCGACCGGATCTGCTTCGGTGCATCGGTGTTGAGGTTCGACGACTCACCCGGAGTCGAGCCGCACGGGAGCGCCTGCACGAAGCCGGGAACGACGTTCCCGACCGACACCAGCGAAACGATGCCGGACATGTTGGCGAGGCCGGCGAGCACGGTCTGGCGACCGGCGGGCACCGGTGGTTCCAGCGCAACCGCCGGCGAGCACGGGAACGGCGCCGTAGCGACCTTGTCGTAGAGCCATTGAATCGTCGGCTGAACGATCGCCGACAACGTGCTCGTCGTGAGCGAATGCCCCTCGTCGGGATACTCGTTCCACTGCACGGCGAGCCCGTTGGCGACCATCGCATCGCGTGTCTGGACCGCTTGCCCGTATGGCACGACGGTATCGATCGCACCATGGTGGAAGATCGCGCCGGCATCGCCCACGCTCACCGCTGTCGGGTCGTTGGCCCCCGAGATCGACACTGCGGTGCACACCGCCGACGAGAGGTCGGCGTGATCGCCCGGCAGCGGGTCATCGGAGTTAACCGCCACCCCGAGCGCGGTCACGGCGCCGGCCGACGACCCGCCTACGGCAATCCGATCGGGATCGATGCGCAGCGAGACGGCATTGGCCCGGAACCACCGCACCGAGGTCTGCATGTCGGCTCTGGCGTTGTCGATGACCTGCCGTTCCAGCGGCGTGTCGACGGGGGCGAGCACCGCCTCGCGGCCGAG
>VFMC01000046.1:4516-14273 GCA_006515795.1 Acidimicrobiaceae bacterium
TGTCGACGGGGGCGAGCACCGCCTCGCGGCCGAGCCGATAGTTGATCGAAGCGGCGACGTAGCCGCGTTGCGCCATTCGCGTGGCCCACAGGGTGGTCGTGCTCTTGTCGCCGACGAAGAAGTAGCCGCCGTGCGCATACACGAACACCGGCCGGTTCGTCGCCACGTCGCCTCGCGGTGTGTACAGATCGAGCGTGAGCGTGATGGTGGACCCGTCGATGTTCACGGCGGTGCCGTACACGACGTCGCGCTCGACGTCGAC
Organism: Acidimicrobiaceae bacterium; assembly: GCA_006515795.1. GTDB lineage: Bacteria > Actinomycetota > Acidimicrobiia > Acidimicrobiales > Ilumatobacteraceae > VFMC01. The sequence continues at coordinate 4,779 of VFMC01000046.1, forward strand.
GGCGAACATCGCATCGAGGTAGCGGGGGGCCGCCACGACCGGCGACGGCGACGAGGTGAGCGGTGCCACGAGCGCCGCGCAGGCGGCGAGGGCGAGATGCCTCCAGGCGGGGCGCGACATGGCGGCCAGGCTACGAGGCGTTCGCTGAACCCTGGGCGCGGGCCGACACGGCAACGATCGCCGCTCGCGCGGCGCGGTGCCCGGCGACTGCGGAGTCGGCTGGGGTTGCGCCAGACGAGTAGGCGACCAGGAAGCCGGCGGCGAAGGCATCACCCGCACCGGTGGTGTCGAGCACACCAGCCAGAACAGGCACGGGCACCTCGACGGTGAACGAGTCGGTTCCCGAGTCGTGAGCACTGATGCCGGCGGACACCCGCGCCGGCGAAGCGCCGTTCTTCACGACCGTCACGTGCCGCGCCAAGGGCACCAGGCTGGCGGCGCCGCCGAGCGCGGCAGCCTCGAGCTCGTTGCACAGCAGCACGTCCGGGCCGATCGCCGTCAGCAGCTCCCGCATCGCCGCTGGTCCGAACGCCTCGATGATCGCCGCAGAGGAGGCATCGATCGACACGACGATGCCGCGATCGCGCGCCCAACGGATCAGCGTCGCGGAGGTGGCGGCAAGCAGCCCACCGACGAGCGAATAGGCGGGCACGTGGAGCACCGCCAACCCATCGAGCCACGCCGGATCGGGGTCGGTCAGGTCGGCGCAGGCTCCTCGATCGGTGAGCATCGTCCGCTCACCCAGATGGTCGACGAGCACCACGATCGTCCCCGTGCGACCCCGCCGTCGCACGGCGAGGTCGACTCCCTCGGATGCCATCACCGCCAGCAGCGCCCTGCCGACAGGGTCGTCACCGACCTGCCCGATGAACCGAGCCGGCGCACCGGTGCGCACCACGGCGACCGCCGTGTTCGCGGCGCTCCCCCCACGGCGACGTTCGATCGTGGCAGCGGTGTCGGAGGCAACGTTGACCGGTCCGGAGAGGTGGACGGCGATGTCCTCCACGAGATCACCCAGAGTGCCGATCACCCGCAGCAAGCTACTCAGCCAGAGCGGCCCGCAGGTGCTCGTGGACGAAGTGCACACCACGCTCTTCAACCGTGGCGAGGCGACCGTTGGCGTCGAGGCCGGCATCGTGCGATCGTTGAACCTGGGTGCAGATGCGGACGTCTTGGTCGTGCACGAGGCGGTGCGTGGCGACGATGTGGTCGCGCCCGTCGTCGGCGATCCCGGCGCGCAGGTACATCCTGCGCTCCACACGAGTGGTCCGCGGTGAAAGCGGCTCCATCCACATCACCAGCACCGCATCGGGAAAGACGTTCATCATCAGGTTCGGCCACACCGTGAGGTACGAGCCGACGTCGTAGGGTCGTGAGGTCGGCGCCGTGGCGAGACGCTCCCAACCCGGCTCCCCTGGCAGCAGATCGTGCCTGATCCGCCGGCTGCAACGGCCGATCCCAGGCGTACAGCACCGGGCCTGCCGACACCATCGGGTAGTCCTCGGTGGACGATGTGTCGATCTCGGGGTGCACGAAGGGCGTGTGGTAGTTCTCGGAGTAGTTCTCGAGCAGCACCTTCCAGTTGAACGGCCGGTCGTGGCGCTCGGCCAGGACGGGCTCCAGATCTTCGATCGCGAACAGCTCGATCGCCGCAGCGAGTGGCCCGAGATCGAGCGGAGCGGCGTCGCCACCGCCGAGATTGACGAAGACACAGCGTCGCCACTCGCCGATCAGCACCGGGGTGAGCGAATGGTCGGACAACCGAAACCCCTCGGGTTCGCCGATCCCGGAGGCGCGGGCCAGCGTGCCATCGAGTCGGTAGAGCCAGGCGTGGTACGGGCAGCGGATCAGGGGACCGTTGGCGGAGTCGAGATCGTCGCACAGCGGCGCGGCGCGGTGTCGGCACACGTTGAGGAACGCGCGAAGCGTGCCCCCGCGATCGCGGACGAACAGCAGCGGAACCGTGCCGACCGTGGTCGCCGTCCACGCACCAGGTGCCGGCATGTCGTCGACGACGCCTGCGCAGACCCAGGTGCGCCGGAAGATGCGGTCGATCTCGAGGCTGAAGTGATCGGGGGCGGCGTAGCTGGCCGCCGGCAGGGTTCGCGCCGTGCGGATGCCAATCGGGTCTGGGATGTCGCGTGCCATCGAGGCCCATTCTTGCCGAGGGCCGCGACGGCAACGCGCCGTTGCTGAACAAGCGTCCAACACCACTCCGCCGAACGGCTAGTCTGATCGGTGAGTCAGGGTTCAGGCTCCCTGATCGATCTCCGGGGGAACACTGCATGAGAACGTCACGACGTCAGTTTCTCGCCCACTCGGCACAACTCGGGGTGCTCCTCGGCGCCGGGATCCCGCTGCTGGGCGCCTGCGGTGCGAAGGAGTCCGGAACCGGCGCCAAGCGAGACTCGATCGCCGATGGGCTCCAACCCGAGAAGGGCCCGCTGCGGATCATCAACTACGCCGACTACGTCTACGCCGACGTGGTTGCCGACTTCGAGAAGAAGTACGGCGTGAAGGTGGAGATCACCACGATCGACACTGACTCCGAGGCGGTGGCGAAGCTCGCCTCAGGAGCGGTAAAGGTCGACCTGCACCACTCGATGAACAACACCACCATCGGCAACCTCATCCTCGGCGGCCTGCTGCAGCCACTGAACAAGACCTACCTGGCGAACTTCAGCAACGTGCTCCCCGCGTTCAGCGATCCGTGGTACGACCCCGGCGCGGTCTACTCGGTGCCGTACACCTTCTTCGGCACGGGCATCGGGTTCCGCGCCGACCGCCTCGACCCGGCACTCGTCGACCAGCAGGGTTGGGACGCGATCTGGGAAGCGACGGAGTTCAAGGGTCAGGTTTCGGTGCTCGACGACGAACGGGAGGCACTGGCGATGGCGATGCTGCGCCGCGGTGTCACCGACATCAACACGACGGACACGGCCGTGGTCGACCTGGCCCTCGCCGACCTGGTGGAACTGATCGACCTCGTCAACGTGAAGGTGAACATCGAGGCCTACAAGGACATCCCCGAGGGCACCACGAAGGTCGCCCAGACGTGGAGCGCCGATCTGATCGCCGGCGCGGCGGGTTACCTGCCGGAGGGCGAGACCAGCGACGTGCTCGGCTTCTGGCACCCGCCGTCGGCCGAGTACATCGTCACCAACGACAGCATGGGCGTGCTCGCCGACGCCGAGAACCCAGTGCTCGCCCACCTCTACCTCGACTTCCTCCTCGACAACCAGGTATCGGAGAAGAACTTCAGCTGGAACGGCTACCTGCCGGCGCTGACCAAGCTCGACGCCGACTACGTGATCGCCCAGGGCTACGTTCCCGAGAACCTCCGCAACTGCGTGCCCACCAACGACGACATCGCCAAGGGTCTGAAGTACCGACCGCTCGGGCCCGAAGGCCAAGCCCTCTACGAAGAGGCCTGGTCGAAGTTCACCGCCGGCGGCTGAGCCGATGACTACCGCCGTCGCCGACCGGGCCAGGAGGACCAGGGCGTGGGCGGGCCTGGCGATGCCCGGCGTGGGCTGGCTGATCGCGTTCTTCGTGGTGCCGGTGTACGCAGTGCTGGCCGTCGCGTTCGGCCAGATCGACCCGATCCTGCGTACGCCCCAGCCGGCGTGGAGCCCTGTCGACTGGGACTTCGCGGCGATGGGCAAAGTGCTCGACCGGGTGTTCGGCGGCGACCTCGGGCGGGTGTTCATCCGGACCTTCTCGTTCGTGGCGCTGGCCCTGATCGGATGCATCCTCATCGGCTATCCCGTCGCCTACTTCGTAGCCAGAAGGGCACAGCGCTCGCGCGGCCTGCTGCTGGCGGCACTGGTGCTGCCGTTCTGGATCAGCTACCTGATGCGCATGTTGGCGTGGACGAACCTGCTGCAGGTCGACGGTTACGTCAACCGCGTTCTCGGCTGGCTGCACCTGATGGACACGCCACGCAACTGGCTCGACGGGGATTGGCCAACCGTGGTGATCGGACTGGTGTACGGCTACGTGCCGTTCTTCATCCTGCCGCTGTACTCCGCGCTCGAGCGCATCGATGGCCGGTTGATCGAGGCCGGCCGCGACCTGGGCGCGTCGGCGTTCAGCACCTTCATGCGGATCACCTTGCCGTTGTCGGTCCCCGGGCTGATGGCGGCGAGCGTCATCACGATCTTGCCGATGTGCGGCGACTACTACACCAACACCTACCTCACCAGCGGCTCGCCACGAACGGAGATGGTCGGGAACCAGATCGAGTTCTACCTTCGCGGCTCGAGTCAGCCGCAGACCGGAGCCTCGCTGGTGCTGTTGCTGATGGCGTTGCTGTTCGTGCTGATGGTGTACTACCTCGTCACCACCATTCGTCAGCAGAAGGCGGCCGAGCGATGAGCCGGCAGCGTGGCACTCACGGACGGGCACCCTGGCTCGCCCTCGTCACCTGGCTCTACGTCCTCTGGTCGTTGCTTCCCGTGCTGATCGCGGTGCGCATCTCGTTCAACTCCGGAAAGAGCAGGTCCACATTCCAGCCGATGTCGCTGCGCTGGTACTCGGGAGACGCGACGTCGTCGGTCTGGCACGACGACGCTCTCCACTTGGCCATGTTCAACACCTTGAAGCTGGCCGGGCTGTGCATGTTGATCGCCACGCCCGTCGGTGTCGCGATGGCCATCGGTCTGCAGCGGTGGCGCGGCAAGCTGTCGAACGGTGCCAACGGATTGATGCTGATCCCGATCGTGACTCCCGAGATCGTGTTCGGCGTCGCCCTGTTCGTCGTGTTCACCCAGGTCTACACCGGCGTGCCCGGTGGGCTCACCACGCAACTGCTCGGGCACGTCACCTTCACGCTGTCGTTCGTAGTGGTCATCATCCGGGCTCGCCTCGCGGCAATCGGCGATCAGTACGAGGAAGCGGCGCGCGACCTCGGGGCGAGCCGTCTCCAGGCGATGCGTCTGGTGCTGCTCCCGCTGCTCGGTCCGGCCATCTTCGCCAGCTTGATGGTGGTGTTCGCCACATCGGTCGACGACTTCGTGATCTCGTCGTTCCTGTCGACCGGTGCGTCAACCGAGACCGTGCCGATCAAGATCTACTCCGGCGCGCGAGCCGGCTCCACGCCGGCATTGAACGCTCTCGCCACCGTGATGCTCGTGTTCACCCTCGTGGCGGTCGCCCTCGCCGGTCTTGTCATGCGCCGAATGCGTCATCACGGCGATGGCGCCGCCAGCCTCACCGGCCTCGGCACCTGAGCCCGGATCGTCATCGGCCGGGCATCGGGTCAATACTTCCAGGATGACTCGTCGCCCAATCGGTCTCGTGATCGTTGCTGTTGTGCTCGCTGCCGCCTGTTCCGACGACGGATCGACCGCTCCGTCATCGAGCATCGCCGTACCCCCGACGACCGAGTCGGCGGAATCCGGGACGGTGCCAGGCAGCGAGCCGGCAACGGCTGTCGCTGCCGGTGACACCTACGTGGCCACCATCCGCCGCACCACAGGAGGAGTGCCCCACATCGTGGCCGACGACCTGCCGAGCGTGTTCTTCGGGCAGGGCTATGCCAGTGCCGAGGACCACGGCTGCACCCTGGCCGACCAGATGCTGAGGGTGCAGGGGCGACGCAGCGAGTACTTCGGCGCCGGTGACGACGACATCAACCTGGACAGCGACATCGCCTGGCGCGCGCTGGGGATCGATGCCACGGCCCGGGGCGAGTACCCCGACTCGACGCCGATCATCATCGACCAGTTCGAGGGTTTCGCCGCCGGGTGGAGCGCATACCTGGCCGAGGCGGGTGACCTCACCGGGTGGTGCGCAGGCGCCGACTGGGTGCAGCCACTGACCGGTGTCGACATCTATTCCTACGCGCGGACGATCGCGCTGAACGCCAGCTCGGGCCGCCTCACCAGCTTCATCGCCACCGCCCAACCCCCTGCGCCTGCCCCTGCCGGCGCGGCGCCGACCGACACCACCGCCGGAGCATCCGGCGTCGTACCCGACGCCCCGCTGGCCAGCAACGGCTGGGCGATCGGCGCCGACCGCACCACCGGCGGCACCGGCGGCATGCTCGTCGCCAACCCCCACTTCCCGTGGGAGGGCGAGCTCCGCTTCTGGGAGGTGCAGCTCACCGTGCCCGGGCAGCTCGACATCTACGGCGCGCAACTGCTGGGCCTGCCGGGCGTGGGGATCGGGTTCACCGACGCCTTCGCGTGGACCCACACCGTGTCGGCCGGCAAGCGCTTCACCGCATACACGCTCGACCTCGACCCAGCCGACCCGACGGCGTACATGGTCGACGGGGAGAGCCGCCCGATGGATTCGACCGTCGTCACCGTCGCCGTGCTGCAAGACGACGGCACCACCACCGACGTGGAGCGCACGATGTGGTCCACCGAATACGGACCGGTCATCGACTTCCCGGGAGTCGGTTGGACCACCGACATGGTGCTCACCTATCGCGACACGAACCTCGACAACGAGGAGTTCATCGACCAATACGCGGCGATGGACACGGCCGCCTCGCTCGACGAGTTCATCGACGCGCACCGCACCTACCAAGGCGTGCCGCTGTTCAACACCATCGCCGTCAGCAGCGACGGGCGAGCCTGGTACGCCGACACCTCGGCCACCCCCAACCTGAGCGACGAGGCCGAAGCCGCTTACCTCGAAGCGCTGGCCGCCGGCGGGCTCGCCAAGGTCGCCGCCGACAACGGAGTAGTGCTGCTCGACGGCAGCAACAGCCTGTACCAGTGGCGCGACGTGCCCGGCGCACGCGACCCCGGCCTCGTGCCGTTCGACGAGATGCCGATGACCGAGCGCAGCGACTACGTCTTCAACGCCAACGACAGCTACTGGCTGAGCAACGCCGAGCACCTGTTGACAGGCGACTACTCGATCCTGCACGGCCGGGCCGATGTGGCGGTGTCGGCGCGCACCCGCGAGAACGCGACGTTGCTCGCCGATACCACGGCCGCCGGGCCGGCGGGACCCGATGGCACCTTCACCGGTGACGAGCTGCGCGACCTGGTGCTCGGCAACGAGGGCTACACCGCTCGGGCCCTGCGCGAACCGGTAGTCGAGCGGTGCGCCGACGCCACCGTCGTCGAAGTACCCGAACTGCTGACCGACGACGGCACGGTCGCGCTGCCGGCCGACACCGTCGACGTAAGTGCCGCGTGCGACGTTCTTGCGGCCTGGGACGGCGTGTACGACATCGACAGCGTCGGTGCCGCGCTGTGGCGCGAGTTCCTGGCACGCATCGACCTAGCCACCATCTGGGCAGTGCCGTTCGACCCGACCGACCCGGTGGGCACACCGAGCGGGCTCGCCGCGCCGATCGGCGCCGGCGCCGACCCGGTGCTGATCGGTCTGGCCCAGGCGACCCAACTGCTGACCAAAGCCGGCTTCGGCGTCGACGTGGCGTTGGGTGACGTGCAGTTCACCGATCGCAGCGGCACCCGCATCAAGGTGCACGGTGGCGGCGGCAGCGACGGCACAACCAACATCGTCACCTGGTCGTCGGGCAGTAGCAGCACCGAACCGGCGCCCGTTCGCGGCGACCGCCTGGCCCCGAGATCGTCGCTCACCGCCGACGGGTACCCGATCAACTACGGCACGAGCTTCGTGATGGTGGTCGACTTCTCGTCAGGCGCGCCCGCAGCGTGGAGCTTGCTCACCTACGGCGAGACCGGCGACCGCACATCGCCGCTGTTCGAGACCCAGACCCTTCGGTTCAGCGAGAAGGACTGGAAGGAGGTCGCATTTAGCGAAGCGGCCATCGCCGCCGACCCCGCCATGACCACGGTCACGGTCACCGCACCTCGTGGCTGAACTCGCATAGGCACGCCTGGACAACATTGCCCGGAGGCAACCGATGAACCTCGATCTCTCCTACGCGCTGCGCTCCACCGGAGCCGCACGCGCTTTCACCGCCGATCCGGTTGACGATGCCACGGTCGCGGCGATCCTCGAGCACGCCCGCTTCGCCCCCAGTGGCGGCAATCGTCAACCCTGGCGGGTCGCCGTGGTGCACGACCCCGCCATGCGCCAGACGATGGCCGATCTGATGCGGCCCGTGTGGAACGAGTACGTCGGCGCCAACGCCGTTGGCAGCACGCCGATGGCGTTCGGTCGCTCGATCGATGCTCCACCGATCGCCACACCCAATGCGCTGCTCGACCAGATCGAAGCCATACCGGTGGTGCTGGCGGTTGCGGTCGATCTCACCCGCGTCGCGCTGATGGACGGTCATCTCGATCGGCCCGCAGTCACGGGAGGCGCCAGCGTCTACCCGTTCTGCTGGAGCGTGCTGCTCGCGGCGCGGGCGCACGGGCTGGGAGGCGTGATCACCACCTTCCTCTCACGGGCCGAACCGGCAGCCGCTCCCGCCTTGGGCCTCCCGAGGGATCATGCTCTGGCAGCAACCATCTTCCTCGGTGTTCCCCTGCACCAGCCCACCAAACTGCGGCGCAACCCGGTGGAATCGTTCACCACCGTCGACCGCTTCGACGGTGCACCGTTTCGTGGGTGACTCTGCCGGGTTCGGTGGTCAGAGCGGTCGGTAGCGATCGGTGGATGGTTGCCACCGCGTGACCACGATTCGTGCCATATTGAGCGTCCGGCCGACAATGGCGGAGGAGCCCGAGATCGCATGACCATCACCGAACCCACCCCAACACGATTCGTCCGCGCCGATGGCCCCGACAAGGTCACCGGCAGCGGGCGGTACACAGCCGATCTCACGCTCACCGGGATGCTCGCCGCGAAGTTCCGCTACGCCGATGTCTCCCACGCCAGGATCGTGCGCCTCGACGCGTCGGCTGCCCGGGCCATGCCCGGTGTTCTTGCCGTTCTCACCGATGCCGACGTACCCGACGTGCGCTTCGGATCGTTCGTGCAGGACCGCACGCTGTTCGCCCGCGACGTCGTGCGCTTCGAAGGCGAGGTGCTCGCCGCCGTGGCAGCCACCTCGGCCGACATCGCCCAGCGCGCCGTCGACGCCATCGTTGTCGAGTACGAGCCACTGCCCGTCGTCACCGACCTCGAGGCCGCACTCGCCACCGGCGCCGATCTGGTGCACCCCGACTGGGCCGCGTACGGCGCCGCCGACGAGTTGGTGCGCAACCGCAACGACGCATCGTTCTCGTCGATCGCCAAGGGTGATGTAGAGCGCGGCATGGCCGAGGCCGACCACATCGTGCGCAGCCGGTACGTGGCCGACGGGTGCCACGCCGCGCCGATCGAACCGCGAGCCGTGGTGGCCCAGTGGGAGGGCAACAAGGTCACCATCTGGAGCTCGACCCAGGTGCCCTTCGACGCGCGGTCCGGAGTGTGCGAAACCCTCGAACTTCCGGCCAGCCGGGTACGGATCATCGTGCCCCACCTCGGAGGCGGATTCGGCGGCAAGTGCGGCTTCCACTACGAAGCCCACGTCGCCGCTCTGGCCCGTGCCGCGAAACGACCGGTCCGCCTGGTGTTCTCGCGGCGCGAGGAGTTCCTGGCGCCCGACCGCCGCCG